>CAJYRU010000290.1 GCA_913777295.1 uncultured Sphingomonas sp.
CGGATCGTCGGCGTGGAGGCGCTGGCCCGGTGGGAGCATCCCGATCGCGGCGAACTGGGTGCCGAACTGCTGTTCGCCGCCGCCGGCCACGCCCGGTTGGCGGGGACGTTGTCGGCGCATGTTCAGCAACTGGCGATGCGGATCGCCGCCGGATGGGACGCGCCGCTCTCCCGGCTGCGCCTGTCGATCAATGTGACCGCGGACGACGTGGCGCAGCCCGACTTCGCCGAAACGCTGCTCGCCGCCGCCGACGACAGCGGCTTTCCGCGCGACCGGCTGACCGTCGAGATCACCGAAGGCGGGCTGATCGTCGAACTGGGCGAGGCGGCGGGCCTGCTCGCCACACTGCGCGCCGCCGGGTGCCGGGTCGCGATCGACGATTTCGGCACCGGCTATTCCAGCCTCGCCTATCTCAAGGCGCTGCCGCTCGATTACCTCAAGCTCGACCGGCGGCTGACACAGGACATTGTCGGATCGCATCGCGACCGGGTGGTCGTGCGCGGCGTCATCGACATGGCCCGCTCGCTCGACCTGACGATCATCGCCGAAGGGGTGGAGACGGTCGAGCAGCGCGACGCGCTGGCGACCGAGGGGTGCCAGCTGTACCAGGGATTCCTGTGCGCCGAGCCGCTGACCGTCCCGGCGCTGCAGGCGTTATTGGATCAGTAGCGCGCGATCGACAAATCCGCCGTCTCGATCGCCGCCCGCTTGCCCGACATCAGGTCGGCGATCACCGCCGCCGATCCGCACGCCATCGTCCACCCGAGTGTGCCGTGGCCGGTGTTCAGGAACAGGTTGTTGAACTTCGTCGCGCCGACCACCGGGGTGCTGTCGGGCGTCATCGGGCGCAGCCCGCTCCAATAGCTGGCCCGCGACGTATCGCCCGCACCGGGGAACAGGCTGCCCAGCGAATATTCCAGCGTCGCGCGCCGTGCCTCGGGCAGGTCGTTGTTGAACCCCGAAATCTCCGCCATGCCGCCGACGCGGATCCGGTCGCCCAGCCGGGTGATCGCGACCTTGTAGCTTTCGTCGAGCAGCGTGGACACCGGCACGCGGGTTTCGTCGACGATCGGCACGGTGATCGAATAGCCCTTGACCGGATAGACCGGCAGCCGGAGGCCCAGCGGCCCGACCAGCTTCGGCGAAAAACTGCCCAGCGCCACCAGGTAGGAATCGCCGGTCACCATGCCGCTATCGGTTTCCACGCCTGCGATCCGGCCGCCCTGCCGCACCAGCCGGCGGATCGTCGTGCCCATGCGGAACTCGACCCCTGCCGCTGCCGCCATCTCTGCCAGCCGGTTGGTGAATTTGAAACAGTCGCCCGTCTCGTCACCGGGCAGGCGCAACCCCCCGGCCAGCGGCAGGTTGCTGCCCGCCAGCCCCGGCTCGGCGGCGATGCAGCCGGCGCGGTCCAGCACCTCATACGCAACGCCATCGGCCTTCAGCACGGCGATGTCCTTGTCGATGCCCGCGAGCTGCTTCTCCTCGCGGAACAGCTGCAACGTGCCCTGCGTGCGTTCGTCATAGGTGATGCCGGTGCTGCCACGCAGCTCGATCAGCTTGTCGCGGCTATATTCGGCCAGCCGCACCATCCGCCCCTTGTTCACCGCATAGTCGCGGGCGTTGCAGTTGCCGAGCATCGCGACCAGCCAGCGCAGCATCGCCATGTCGAGCTGCGGCCGCAGGATCAGCGGCGCGTGCTGCATGAACAGCCACTTCATCGCCTTGGCCGGGATGCCCGGCGCCGCCCAGGGGGAGGCATAGCCCGGCGAGATTTCTCCCGCATTGGCGAAGCTTGTTTCGAGCGCCGGCCCCGCCTGCCGGTCGATCACGACGACCTCGTGCCCCGCCTGCGCTAGATACCATGCGGAGGTGACGCCGATCACCCCCGCGCCCAGGATCACGATCCGCATGTTGCGTCCTCTTGTTCGCGCAATCCCACGATCCGCCGGGCATGGCGGTGGCGCAGACTGGTCAGGATTTCATAGGCGATGGTCCCGGCATCCGCCGCGACCTGGTCGATGCTCTGGTGGGGGCCGATCAGTTCGGCATGGCCCGCCGCGACCAGCAGGTCGTGCGGCACGTCGGTCACGTCGATGCAGATGCTGTCCATCGACACCCGCCCGGCGATCGGCGCGCGCACCCCCGCGACATAGGCCGCCCCCCGGTTGCTCAGCATCCGGGGCCAGCCATCGGCATAGCCATAGGACAGGGTGGCGATCCGCCGGTCATGGTCCGCGACCGAGGTCAGGCCATAGCCGACGCCCGTCCCGGCCGGCACGTCGCGCCATTGCACGATCCGCGCGTCGATCGCGACGACCGGCTGCATCGGGTTGGAACGGTCCTCCTGCGGCGCACCGCCGTAGAGCGCGATTCCGGGCCGCACCAGATCGCCATGATAGCCGCCGCCGAGGAACGCGCCGCCCGAATTGGCGAGCGATCGCGGCGCGGGCGGCAGCATCGCCGCCAGCTGTTCGAACCGCGCGCGCTGCGCCGCGTTCGCATCCGCCCCCGCGACGTCGCCGCACGCCAGATGGCTCATCACCAGCACGACGTCGATGTCGGCCAGCTGTCCGGGATCGGCCGCGATCGCCGCCACCTCGTCCGGTGTCAGGCCGAGGCGCGACATGCCGCTGTCGACCTGCACCGCCGCGGGCAGGCGCCGCCCGCTGATCCGCGCCGCCGCACCCCAGCGGGCGATGTCCGCCGGACAGTTCAGCACCGGCACAGCATCGGCGGCGACCAGCGCCGCTTCCTCGCCCGGCGCGATCCCGTTCAGCACGAACAGCCGCGCATCGGCGGGCAGGGCGGGGCGCAGCACGCTCGCCTCACCCGTCAGAGCAACGAAGAAATCGCGGCATCCCGCGCGGTACAGCGCATCGGCGACGATGCCCGCGCCCAGGCCATAGCCATCGGCCTTCACCACGCCCGCCGCCCGCGCCGGGGCAACGGTCGCCGCGATCGTCCGGTAATTGGCGACCAGCGCGTTCAGGTCGATCGTCAGCAATGCCATCGGTTCCGTCTCTCCAGCCCAAGCGTAGCGCCGAATCTGTCGCAGGTTTTGCGATTGTGTAGAACGTTCTGCGATATTAGCGTAGTTGCGCAATGAAATGCGAGGGCGACGCAACAAGCATGATTCTCGACGCGATCGATCGCAAGTTGCTCAACCTGTTGCGGCTCGACGCGCGCCGTCCGAACAATGCGCTGGCGGCAGAGGTCGGCCTGTCCCCCTCCGCGTGCCTGCGCCGCGTACGGCTGCTGGAGGATGCCGGGGTCATCCGCGGCTACACCGTCGTCACCCGCGCCGACCCGGCCGATCACGGCGCGACCGTCATCGTACAGGTCACGCTGGAGCGGCAGACGGAGGAATATCTCTCCCGGTTCGAGGCGGCGGTGCGTCGCCATGCCGAGATCCAGGAATGCTGGCTGATGACCGGCCAGTCCGATTACTGGCTCCGCGTCGCGGTCGAATCGGCGGCGGCCTATGAAGCGCTCCACACCGACATCCTGTCGCGCCTGCCCGGTGTCACGCGGATCAATTCCAGCTTCGCGATGCGCAACGCGCTGATGCCGCGCCGGCGGGGGTAGGGCGGCGCACTTCTCCACTCCCGTTCGGTTCGAGCAGCTGCGAGCCTCTCGAGAAGCGTCCGTCGAGAACTGGTCGTTTGGGGCAACCCCTTCTCGACTTCGGTTCTCGACAAGCTCGAACCTTCGCTCGTAGCAAACGGAGTGAAGTGGGAGCGGGAGTGGGACGTGGAGAATGGGCAGCAGCGAGTGGGAAGGTGGGAGAGTGAAGAGGTGCAGAGCGGCGGCGCCCTACCGCAAGGTCGCCAGCTTCTCCGCCGTCCGCACGTCATGCGCCACCACCGCGCCGCTCATCCGGTCGATCAGGCGCAACAGCGCGCCGCCGCGCGTCGCGCCGTCGCCGGGCATCACCTCGCTGCCCCATTCGCGGGCCAGCGCCTCGATCCGGCCGGTGCTGTCCAGCGTCATCGACCGGAACGGCAGCAGCGTCGCGGGCGATGCGAAGCGGGTGCCGGCATCTTCGACCACCGGATCGACCAGGATCGCGCCCGCCACCCGCTGCACATAATGCGATGGCGACAGTCGCGCCCACCACGCCGCCGCGCGGCATCCGGCACCATGCGCCAGCAGGATCACCTGCCGGTCGGCTTCGCCGACGAACCGGTCGATCTTCGCGCCCAGCAGGTTGCGCTCGCCCTCGCGCGCGTCCCCCAGCGGCAACAGCGTCGCGCGCAGTCGGTCGACGACCTCGCGCAGTGCCGGGGGTGGTGTACCGTCGGACAGGGCAAGGATCGAATATCGGGTGGCGGCTATGGCGACCATCACTTCGTCTCCCGTTCAGCGCAGGTTCGATATGGGGGGAGGCTATCATGTCCCCACCGCCATGCAATCGCCGAAACGCATGGTGTCGACGAAGCGATCCGGCGCCGCCGCGGGGCGAGAATTCGACTGGATGGAAACGGGTTTTTAAGGCGCGCATGGCATAGCTCGCGCGGAGAGGACCGAACGGCATGACAGCGACGATCGAAATTCCGCCCTCCGGGGATATGCGCTGGCACCGCCTGCTGTCGGGGGAGGTCCGCCCGACCTATAAATGCCTTGCGCTGCGCATCCTGATGATCCGCCTGACCCACGCCTATGACCGGCCCGATGCCGATCGACCGGCGCTGGTCGAGGAGCTGCGTAAATTCTTCCACGACAATCTCCGCTTCGCGCGTGACGATTTCGCGACCATCGTTCAGGGAGCAGCATGATGATGGGGCCGAACCCGCACCGTCAGGACCAGTCGCTGTACAGCGTGGCAGAGGTCACCGCGATGCTGGCCGCCGGCGAAACGCTGATCCTCGCTGCGGAGGAAGCGTTGCTGGCCGCCCTGCCGCGCGGCAACTGGATCGGCGGAACCAGCCCTTATTTCATGACGGCCGAGGCCGGCGGCGCGTACAGCCGCGACCGGATATTCGTACAGCGTATGCCCGACATCGCGTCGGTCGCCTGGGTCGGAATGCTCGATTGCGGGGCGTTGCCCGACATGGCGGCGCTCGGCCCGGACAATGGCTACACCATCCTGCTGATGCCGGGGCAGAGCGACGTGCATCGCGACTTCGCGCTCCACGGGCTGGAATGGCGCGACCTGTTCCGCCGTCCGGTCGTCGGCTGGGTCACCGGCGTCGCGGGCGATGCCGCCGCGACCGACCGGCCAAAAGTGTTCGACGGTCGCACCGGGCGCAGTGCCGACGACATGGCGGTCGTGCTGCACGTCGCGCTCCCCGACAATGCGTTTGCCCGGGTCGACATCGTCAACCTGTTCGTGCCCGACATGGACGGGCCGGTGCTGACCTTTGCCGACGATACCGGCTTCACCGTCGAACGGGTGCGGGTCGATGGCGTGCCGACCCGGCTCATCGATCATATCGCGGCGAACGGCATCGACACGCGCCTGCCGCTGGTCGCCGATTATAACGGCGCGATGATTAACGTCGCGACCTCGGCGATCGACGAGGCATCGGGGCAGGTCAGCTTCTTTGCGCCGGTCTATGAAGGGATCGAATACCGCTTCGCCCGCCCGATCGGGGATTATCCGCAGCTGTTCGCCGAGCAGCTAGGCACCCCGCGCGGCGAAGTCGCGTTCAGCTGCAACTGCATCCTGAACTATCTTTATGCGGGGCTGGAGGGGCAGCATACCGGGACCATCGCCGGTCCGGTCACCTTCGGCGAAATCGCCTATATGCTGCTGACGCAGACGATGGTGTATCTGGTGATCGAACGGGATTGAGCGCGGATCACAGCGGTAGCGCGGTGGTGGCCTTCACCTCCTCCAGCACCGCATAAGTTCGCGTCTCTCGCACGCCGGGTACCGTGGTCAATGTCCGGCCCAGAAACGCGCGATAGGCGTCCATATCGGCCATGCGGACCTTCAACAGATAATCAAAACCGCCCGCAACCATATGACATTCCAACACTTCCGGCAGATCGCGGACATGGTTGGCAAAGGCGGTGAAGACGTCGTCGGTCGTGCGATCGAGCAGGACCTCGATGAACACCAGCAGCGACCGGTCGAGCTTTCCCGGGTCCAGTAGCGCGGCATAGCCCCGGATCACCCCACTCTCGCGCAGCCGGCGCACGCGCTCGAAACAGGCGGCGGGCGATATGCCGCACTGTGCCGCCAGCGCCTGGTTGGTGATGCGCCCATCGGCCTGCAGCACGCGGAGCAATTTGCGGTCGGTCTGGTCCATCGTCTTCGTCCTCTTGTTAAGCGCTCGCACGCCTAACCGTCACCCCAGCGAAGGCTGGGGTCTCCCAGTGGCGCGCAGCACTCTCCTCTCGGAGACCCCAGCCTTCGCTGGGGTGACGGATATTGTTTAGTATCACTTGGCAAACCTGAAAATAGCTTCGGCAAATGCCGCCAACATACGAAGCACCTTCGCCTCCTGCCGCGATATACCGACGAACCGACATGGAGAGACGAATGCCCGCGATCGACTGGGATGCCCTGGACGCCGACAAGTTCACCGACGAAGCCGTGCTGCTGCCGCAATTGCTGGCGCAGGTGCCGCTGACCCAGGGCGATCGCGCCGACATCGTCGCCAACGCCGCAAAGCTGGTCGAACGTACCCGCGCCGCCGCCGCCAAACCGGGCGTGGTCGAGGGGTTCCTCCAGCAATTCTCGCTGGGGACGCAGGAGGGGCTGGCGCTGATGTGCCTCGCCGAAGCGCTGCTGCGCACCCCCGATGCCGCGACCCGCGACCGGCTGATCGCCGAAAAGGTCGGCACCGCCGACTGGGCGGCGCATCTGGGCCAGTCGTCCAGCCTGTTCGTCAACGCCTCCACCATCGGCCTGACCCTTACCGGCAAGCTGGTGGGCGACGAAGGGCCGGCAGGCATCGGTGAGACGATCCGGCGGCTCGCCGGGCGACTGGGCGAACCCGTCATCCGCCGCGCGCTGGCTGCCGCGGTCGGCATCATGGGCGATCAGTTCGTGCTGGGATCGACGATCGAGGCCGCGCTGAAGCGCGCCGCGAAGGAAGGCTATCTCTGCTCGTTCGACATGCTGGGGGAGGGGGCGCGGACCCCGGCCGATGCCGAACGCTATGAACGCATTTACGCCGCCGCGATCGAGGCGGTGGGTAACGCCCGTGCGCCGGGCAGCACGCCCGAACAGGGCCATGGCGTCTCGGTGAAGCTGTCGGCTTTGTGCCCCCGCTACGAAGCGGTGCGCGAGGACGACGTGTTCGCCGACCTGTATCCGCGCATGAAGCGCCTCGCGCTGATCGGTGCGCGCCACAACCTGAACCTCGCGATCGATGCGGAGGAGGCGGATCGCCTTGCACTGTCGCTGAAGCTGGTCGACCGGCTGGCGCGGGAGAAGGAACTGGGCGACTGGACCGGCCTCGGCGTCGTGGTGCAGGCCTATGGCAAGCGCGCGCGCGGGGTGATCGACGGGCTGGAGCGGCTGTCGCGGGACACCGGGCGGCGGATCATGGTCCGGCTGGTCAAGGGCGCCTATTGGGACAGCGAGGTGAAGCGCGCGCAGATCGCCGGCCATCCGGGCTATCCGGTGTTCACGTCGAAGGCTGCGACCGATCTCAGCTATCTGGTCTGCGCGCACAAGTTGATCGCTGCCGCACCGGCGCTCTACCCGCAATTCGCGACCCATAACGCGCACAGCCTGATGGCGGTGCGGCACATGGCAGACCGCGCCGGGGTGCAGATCGAACACCAGCGGCTGCACGGCATGGGGGAGGGGCTGTACCGGCAGGCGGCGGCAACTATCGGCGGTAACGCCATGATATTGCGGGCCTATGCGCCGGTCGGCGGACATGAGGAACTGTTGCCCTATCTGGTGCGCCGCCTGCTGGAGAACGGCGCGAACAGCAGTTTCGTGAACGCGCTGCTGGACGAGGAGGTGCCGGCGACGACGCTGGTGGCGGACCCGGTCGCGGCGGTCGCGGCGACCCCGCGCCAACATCCGCGCCTGCCGTCACCCTCCGACATCTATCCCGGCCGCGCCAACCCCCTTGGCCGCGACTATTCCATCGCCTCGGTCCGCGCCACCGCAGCCTCGGTCCGCGCCACCTTCGCCAACCTCCACGCCGGCCCGATCGTCGGTGACCAGACCCTGCCCGGCGCAGGCGCGGTGCCGGTGGTCAGCCCGGTCGACCACAGCCGCACGATCGGCTCGGTCACCACCGCGACCCCCGCCGAAATCGACCGCGCCGCCGCGCTCGCCCGCGCCGCCCAACCGCGCTGGAACGCCGCCGGCGGCATCGCCCGGGGCAAGGTCCTGCGCGCCATGGCCGACGCACTCGATGCGCAGATGGACCGCTTCATCGCGATCCTCTCGGCAGAGGCCGGCAAGACGCTGAACGATGCCGTGGCCGAGGTGCGCGAGGCCGTGGATTTCTGCCGATATTACGCCGTGTTGGCCGAAACCCGCTTCGCCGGGCCGACCGTGCTGCCGGGTCCGGTGGGCGAGGTGAACCAGATCGAACTCCATGGCCGCGGCGTCTTCGTCTGCATCTCCCCATGGAATTTCCCGCTGGCGATCTTCACCGGACAGGTGGCCGCAGCGCTCGCCGCCGGCAACGCCGTCCTTGCCAAGCCCGCCGAACAGACGCCATTGGTCGCCGCCGAAGCGGTGCGCCTGTTCCACGCCGCCGGGCTGGACGCCGATCTCCTGGCGCTCCTGCCCGGTGACGGAGCGGAGGTCGGCGCAGCGCTCGTCGCGCATCCCGTCATCGCCGGCGTCGCCTTCACCGGCGGCACCGACACCGCGTGGGCGATCAACCGCAGCCTCGCCAGCCGCAACGGCCCGATCCTGCCGTTCATCGCCGAAACCGGCGGGCTGAACGGCCTGTTCGTCGACACCAGCGCGCTGCGCGAACAGGTGGTCGACGACGTCCTGCTCTCCGCCTTCGGATCGGCGGGCCAGCGTTGTTCGGCGCTGCGCCTGCTGTATCTGCCCAAGGACACGGCCGACGCGACCATCGAGACGCTGGTCGGGGCGGCGGGCTGCATGGTGATCGGCGACCCGGCCGATCCGGCGACCGATATCGGCCCGGTGATCGACCGCGAGGCACGCGATGCGCTGAACGCGCATGTCGAACGGTTGGAGCGGGAAGCGACGATCCTGTTCCGCGGCGACACGCGCGGGCACGACGCGCATGGCACGTACATCGCGCCGGTCATCGCCGAGGTGCCCAGCCCCGACTTCCTCGAACGCGAGGTGTTCGGGCCGGTGCTGCACATCTATCGCTACGACCCTGCCGATCTGGCAAGCGTAGCGGGCAAGCTGGCGGCGCGCGGCTACGGCCTGACGCTCGGCATCCATAGCCGGATCGACCGCTTTGCCGAGGAAGTCGCGGCACTGGTCCCGGCCGGGAACGTGTACGTCAACCGGTCGATCATCGGCGCGGTCGTCGGCGTGCAGCCCTTCGGCGGCGAAGGGTTGTCGGGCACCGGTCCCAAGGCGGGCGGCCCCGATGCGCTCCTGCGCTATGCCGCCGAACGGTCCACGTCGATCAACATCATGGCGAAGGGAGGCGACCCCGCGCTGCTCAATCTGTAGTAGCGCGGATCGTCACCCGATCTTCGGCGAAGTCGAGCTGGAAGAACGGGGCGGCGGTTCCGCCGAAGCGGGCGCGGCGCAGGGCCACATCGGTGCTGGCGTCCGCCCCGTTCAGGCCGGCATAATCGACGAACGCGGCGACCTGCCCCTCGCCGGTGACCCACCAGCAATAGGCTTGCGTCGGTTCGGCAACCGGATTGCCGGCGACAAGGCCGCTGCCGTTCACCGGCCGCCACGGGCCGTCCATGCTGTCGGCGACCATGGCGTACAGCCCGGTGGGCGCGGGCAGGCCGGGGGCGAAGCGCTTCGCCTGAGTCGACCAGAACAGATAGTAGCGCCCGTCCCGCAGGATGATGTGCGGGCGCTCCAGTTCGCTGTTCACGCCGATTGCGTCAACCAGCGGGTTGCCGAGCTGCCATGGGGCATCGGCGCTGTCCCGGCTCGCAATGCCGATCACCCCGTCGATCAGCGCATCGGTCCAACCCGCCGACCCGACGAACAGCAGGTGGTCGTGGCCGGTCGCCGGATCGTGGAAGAAGCCAGGGTCGCGAAACCCCTTGATGCCGGTGGCGGGAGCCTCGACTTCATCGGCGATCCGGTAGCATTCGCCATCCGCCACCACGCTTTCGACGGGTGGCGACCAACCGTCCGTTCGGGCATCGCTGCCCTCGACCGTGAAGCGACCGACCGTCTCGAACAGCCGCTGTTCGAAGCTGTGCGGCCCGTCCCGCCGACCGGCGGCGGTGAAGTACATAGTCAGCGTCACACCATCGTCGGCCAGCACCGCCGACCCCGACCATTCGCGGCTGCCGGGGGTGAAGCTATCGGGGAAGGTCGCACCGTGCAGCCGCCAGCCGTCGCTGCCATGGCTGGTCAGGTAGATGCGCGCGGCATCGTGCCGCGATTCCGGATCGGCGAAGCGCGGCGTGCCGAGGAAGAACCAGTAGCTGCGCCCGTCGATGAACA
>CAJYRU010000291.1 GCA_913777295.1 uncultured Sphingomonas sp.
CCTCGGCCGACTGGATGCCGCGCAACTTCGACCGCCGTGTCGAATATCTCCTGCCGATCAACAACCCGACCGTCCACGATCAGGTACTGGATCAGGTGATGGTCGCGAACCTGCTCGACACCGAACAGACGTGGGAACTGGGGCCGGACGGTAGCTATCGCCGGGTCGCGAAGGGCGACAAGCCGTTCAACCTGCACCGCTATTTCATGACCAATCCGTCGCTGTCGGGACGTGGCGCCGCGATCGAGAGCGGGTCGGCGACCGTACCGCAGAAACTGTCGCTGCGCGCCTGGCGCGCGGCCCGGGACGGCGCGGCTTGATCCGCCTGCCATGGATCAGCCGCCCGGTCAGCGCGGCACATAGCGCGATCATCGATATCGGGTCGAACTCGATCCGGCTGGTCGTCTATGGCGGGCCGGACCGTATTCCAGCCACGCTGTTCAATGAAAAGGTCTTGGCCGGGTTGGGCCGTTCGCTCGCCGAAACCGGCCGGATCGAACCGGACGCGATGGCACTGGCCGGCACCGCGCTGCGCCGCTTCGCATGGCTGACCAGCGAAATGCAGGTCGAGGTCGTGCGCACCGTCGCCACCGCCGCCGTTCGCGACGCCGCCAACCGGCATGAACTGGTCGCGCTCGCCGAATCGCTCGGCCTGACGGTCGAGACGCTGTCGGGGGAGGAAGAGGCGCAGGCCGCCGGCAACGGCGTGCTGTCCGCCATTCCCGATGCCGACGGAATCGTCGGGGATCTGGGCGGCGGCAGCCTCGAACTGGTGCGGATCAGGAACGGCAAGATCGGCGATCGCGTATCCTTCCCGCTCGGCGTGCTGCGTATCGGCGCGATCCGGGCGCGGCGACCGGACGAACTCGACCGGGTTGTCCAGCGGCTGGTGGCCGATGCCGGCTGGACCGGGCGGGGGAAGGGACTGCCCTTCTACCTGGTCGGCGGATCATGGCGCGCGCTGGCGCGCTTCGACATGCACCTGACCGATTATCCGCTGCCGATCGCCCATGGTTACACCATGACGCTGGCCCGCGTCGCCGAACTGGAGCGGATCATCGCGCAGACCCCGCGTGCCGACCTGAAGGCGGTGCCGAACCTGTCGGGCGGGCGGGTGCCGACGCTCGACAACGCCACCGCCGTGCTGGCGGC
Organism: uncultured Sphingomonas sp.; assembly: GCA_913777295.1. Lineage (GTDB taxonomy): Bacteria > Pseudomonadota > Alphaproteobacteria > Sphingomonadales > Sphingomonadaceae > Sphingomonas. The sequence continues at coordinate 1,153 of CAJYRU010000291.1, forward strand.
GATGGCGCGACAGCTGGGCAGCGCGACGACGATGATCTCCGCCTATGGCCTGCGCGAAGGGCTGCTCTACGCCGCGCTGCCCGCTGCGGTGCGCAAGCAGGACCCGCTGATCGTCGCGGCGCATGACGAAGGGGCGCGGCAGGGGCGCTTCGTCGAACATGGCGACCTGCTCCACAAATGGATCGCGCCGCTCTTCCCCGACGACGCGCCCGCCGCGATGCGCCTGCGCCATGCCGCCTGCCTGCTGGCCGATGTCGGCTGGCACGCGAACCCGGAATTTCGTGCCGAACGCGGCGTGGAGATTGCGTTGCATGGCAACTGGGTCGCGATCGACGCCGCCGGCCGCGCAATCGTCGCACAGGCGCTGCATAGCTGTCTGGGCGGTGGCAGCGCCGATGGCCCGCCGCCCCCGCTCGGCCGCCTCGCCCCGATCGCCGCATTGGAGGCCGCGCATCGCTGGGGCCTCGCCATGCGGCTGGGCCAGCGGTTGAGCGGCGGCGTCGCGACCCCGCTCCAGCGCACCGATGTCCGCCGCAAGCGGGGTCAGGTGGAACTGATCGTCCCCGCCGCCGACAGCGCGCTCTATGGCGAAGCGGTCCAGAAACGCCACCGCGCGCTGGCAAGCGCAATGGGCATGGACGCGGCGCTGGTCACGCGCTGAGGGCGGCTTTCCTACAAGGTGACGATCTGCAAAGCTCGCGACGTTCTTTGACACCGCAGATCATTCCGCCACCCGCACGTCCTGCCGACCCCACACGTCACCCCAGCGAAGGCTGGGGTCTCCCTCGACTTCTGCTGCGTGCTACCACCGGAAGATCCCAGCCTTCGCTGGGATGACGCCCGGTTCCATGCACTCCAAGAAACGAAACGCAAACTTCCGAAGCTGGAACGTGAAACAAGCCGTTGTAACAAAACGACATTACCCGCCGCAAACCAGCAACGCCCCGTCAACACCGCCAACTTCCGCGCCTCAGCCGCAACGGAATCCCGTCACGATATTCTTCTCATTGATGTCGATGTTGAGCCGGTCGGGCCGGAAATCCATCGTCACTGCCATACCCGGCCGGATCACCCGCACGTTGGTCAGCCCCGACTGCTTCTTCGCCTCGGCCTCGACCGCTGCCGTAAACGGCTTGCCGACCAGTCCGGCCAGCACGCTGGTATCGCAGGAATCGGTGAGGGCAGGCGCACGCTCTCCATCCGCCTGCTGCGTCGTCGTGCAGGCGCCCAGCGCCAGTGCTGCGATCAGGATCGTCGGCTTCATTCCACTACCTCCGCTCGGGTCATCTTCAGCTTTCCACCCAATACGGTGAACCCAAGCTGACCCTCGACCAGCGCCAGCGCGTCGCGGCCAAACTGCTCGAACCGCCAGCCCGACAGGATCGACAACCCGTCGCGCTGCCCCGCCGCCAATGCCTCCAGATCGTCCGAACGCGCGAGCAGCCGCGCGGCGACCTTGATCTCGTTCGCACGGATTTTCAGCAGCAGTTTCAGCAGGTCGGCGACCAGCGCGCCTTCCTTGCCCAATGCCGGCTTGCGCTCGTCGCGGCCCGGCATCTGGTCGGCGCCCAGCGGGGTGGCCTGCGCCAGTGCGGCCATCATCCGCCCGCCAATGTCGTTATGCGCCCATGCCGCCGAAAGCCCGCGTACCTTGGCCAGGTCGCTCTGCTTGCGTGGCGGATTGCCGGCCAGGTCGGCGATCGTCTCGTCCTTGACGATGCGCCCGCGCGGCAGGTTCTTGCCCTGAGCCTCCAGCTCGCGCCACTTGCCCAGCGCCTTCAGCCGGCCCAGCACCTCGGGCTTGCGGCTGTTGACGCGAATGCGCTGCCACACCTGTTCTGGGTCGTTGAAATAATTGGCCGGATCGGCGATCCGCTCCATCTCCTCGTCCAGCCACAGCCCGCGCCCGGTCTTGCGCAGCTTGTTCAGCATCTTGGGGAAGATTACCGACAGATGCGTCACGTCGGCGATCGCATAGTCGATCTGCCGGTCGTCGAGCGGGCGGCGCGACCAGTCGGTGAACCGCGCGCCCTTGTCGACCGTGATCCCCAGATAGGCATCGACCAAGTTCGAATAACCGACCTGCTCCCCCTGGCCCAGCGCCATCGCCGCAACCTGCGTATCGAACAGGGGGAAGGGGGTCTTGCCGGTCAGGTTGTAGACGATTTCGATGTCCTGCCCGCCGGCGTGGAAGACCTTCAGCACATCGTCATTGTCGGTCAGCAGGTTCAGCAGCGGGGTCAGGTCGATCCCCGGCGCCATCGGGTCGATCGCGGCGGCTTCCTCGGTATTGGCGATCTGGATCAGGCAGAGTTCCGGCCAATAGCTGTTCTCGCGCATGAACTCGGTGTCGACGGCAACGAAGTCGGACTGGGCGAGGCGGGTACAGAGGGCGGCGAGGGTCGCGCTGTCCTCGATCAACGGATGGATGTGCATCGGCTCCGCATAGCAAGGGTTCCGCGCCTTGACAAAAGGGGGTGGGGGAGGGAAGCGGCCAACCAGCAATTCCACCGTCATCCCCGCGGAGGCGGGGATCCATACGCGCAGGTCCGCGTGAAAGCCGGTACGCCGGCGTCTATGGATTCCCGCCTTCGCGGGAATGACGACCAAGCAGGGTTATTTCTCAATGCACGCCTATCGCACTCACAACTGCGGCCAACTGACCGACGCGAACGACGGCGAAACCGTCCGCCTGTCGGGCTGGGTGCATCGCAAGCGCGACCATGGCGGCGTGCTGTTCATCGACCTGCGCGACCATTACGGCATTACCCAGATCGTCGCGGACAGCGACTCGCCCGCGCTCGCGCTGCTCGAATCGGCGCGGACCGAATCGGTGCTGACCATCGACGGCAATGTGAAGCTGCGCAGCGAGGCGACCAAGAACCCCAACCTCGCCACCGGCGCGATCGAAATCTACGCACGCTCGGCAACGCTCCAGTCGGCCGCCCAGGAACTGCCGATGCCGGTCGCCGGTGAGGCGGAATATCCCGAAGACATTCGCCTGCGCTATCGCTTCCTCGACCTGCGTCGCGAACGCCTGCACGCGAACATCCTGCTGCGCTCGAACGTCATCGCGTCGCTGCGTCGCCGGATGATCGATCAGGGCTTTACCGAATTCCAGACCCCGATCCTGACCGCATCGTCGCCCGAGGGCGCGCGCGACTATCTCGTTCCCAGCCGCGTGCATCCGGGGAAGTTCTATGCGCTGCCGCAGGCACCGCAGATGTTCAAGCAGCTGCTGATGGTCGCCGGCTTCGACCGCTATTTCCAGATCGCGCCCTGTTTCCGCGACGAGGACGCCCGCGCTGACCGGTCGCCGGGCGAATTCTACCAGCTCGATTTCGAAATGAGCTTCGTCACGCAGGAAGACGTGTTCGCCGCGATCGAACCGGTGCTGCACGGCGTGTTCGAGGAATATGCCAACTGGCAGGGCAAGGGCCGCA
>CAJYRU010000292.1 GCA_913777295.1 uncultured Sphingomonas sp.
GTTCGACCCGCGTCACCTTGGCCAGATAGATATTGCCCTTGAGCTGCTTGCGCTCGGCCGATTCGAAATCGAATTCCTCGATCCGGTTACCCTTGACGACGGCGACCCGGGTTTCCTCCCGGTGGCGTGCGTCGATCAACATCCGCGTGGTCATGATAGTGTCTCCGGGCGCGCGGGACGGCGTGGCCAGTCGGCGCGCCTAAACGCGCGGCGGGGGTCGATCCCGGTGCCTGCGCGCGATTGCTGGGATATGCGTCTGCTGGCATGGGCAGCCCGGAACGCTCCGGGTGGACAATTGTCGCCCCGACGCCGGCCGCGACAGCGGCACAGGCGGTACGGGACGGAACTTGCCACATGCGAACATCAACCTGGTTAAACCCCCTGGAGCGGGTACGCTTTCGGGGGTGTCGCATCGGTTTCCCCGAACCATGTCCGGGACCGACGTACGTGGGGGCGTAGCACCCGGTATCGCCAACGGCAACAGCGTCGGCGGGTTCGTTTCGGTAACGAAGCAAACGCCAATAAATGGTTAAAGTCGGATTCAGCGTGCTGGTTCACCGCGGGTTGAGCCGGCCGGGCGTATGAGAACGCTTCGGAAAAAAGGGAAGCGGGCACCACGTCCATGGATTTGCGCTGGACCGAAAATGCGATTGGGCGGCATAGCGCACCGATGGGTGCTTGGCTGGCCTTCCTGTCGATCTGGTTCGGCTTTCCCGTGGCTGCGCAGTCGGTCGACAGCGTCGATGCCGGTTCGGACCGCATTACCATCCGCCTCGACGCACCGGCCACCGGCGCCTCCAGTTTCGTGCTGGCCGGACCGGACCGACTGGTCGTCGATCTCGACGGCGTGCGGCCCGGCGGGCGCAGCGAACCGGGCGGCGGGGTGCGGGCGGTGCGGCAGGGCGTGCGCGACGGCGGCAGCCGGATCGTGTTCGACCTCGACCGGCCGTTGCTCGTCACTGCAGGGCGTTTCTCGGAGGACGGGCGACGGCTGACCCTGACGCTGAGCGGAGCTGCACCCGAACGCTATGCCCGTGCCACCACTGCCGGGCGGATGCGGTTCCAGCCCCGGATCGCGATGGCGACCGTCATCCCGGCATCGTCGTCGGCAGCGATGATCGTCGACGCACGCCAGCGTGCAACCGTGTCGGTCCCGGTGCCCAGTCGCCGGCGTGGCCAGCGCCTGCCATCGGTACAGGGTGATGCCGACCGGCCGCTGGTGGTCATCGATGCCGGTCATGGCGGCCATGATCCGGGCGCGATCTCCCCCCATGGCGGGATGCAGGAAAAAGACCTGACGCTGAAGACGGCGCGGGCGGTACGCGACGCGTTGCTGGCCAGCGGGCGGGTCCGCGTGGCGCTGACCCGCGACCGCGACGAGTTTCTGGTATTGCAGGAACGTTATGCGATCGCGCGGCGGCTGGGGGCCAGCCTGTTCATCTCGATCCACTGCGACAGCGCCGACAATCCGCAGGCGACCGGCGCCAGCATCTATACCCTGTCCGAAGTCGCCTCCGACCGCGAAGCCGCCCGGCTGGCGGCACGCGAGAACAAGGCCGACATTCTGGCCGGCGTCGATCTCGGCCGGCAGAGTGCCGACATCTCCTCGATCCTGATCGACCTGACCCAGCGCGAGACGATGAACGCTTCAGCCGGCTTTGCCCGGCTGCTGGGACGCGAGGCGACCGGGGTCATCCCGCTCAAGCCAAATTATCACCGCATGGCGTCGCTGATGGTGCTGAAGGCGCCCGACCTGCCGTCGATCCTGTTCGAAACCGGCTATCTGTCGAATGACGCCGACGCGCAGCGGCTCGATTCGGTCGAGGGCCGCCGCGCGATCGCCAGGAGCGTCGAGCGCGCGGTCGAGGTGTATTTCGCGCGTCGGCTGGCGGCGCGCTGAGGCGGGGTCGTCAGCCGGCCGTATAGCGGTCGATCATCGGCGAACGATGCAGGCATTCTGAAAACCGGAAGGGCCGGGTACGGAACGGCGCCAAGCTGGCAGCCTCGGCGTGCAGGGGATTGACCAGAATGATGTCGGCTTCCGGCAGGACGGCGGACTGCACGGCAATGGCAAGCGAGCGCTTCTGCGCAGCCCAGCGGTCGACGAACCGCACCTTTTCCGCGGCATCCACATCATCCGCGACCCGCTCGACATCGCCATCGATCGTCGTCCAGCCGAGGACGAAGGCGTCGTCCAAGGTTGCGGGAGCCGCCTGGACATAGCGCAGGGCAATCAGCACCGCCAATCCGGCTTCGCTCGCAAAGTTCACGATCGGGATGCCGGGCGACGAATAGCGCCCGCCCAGTTTCGCGGCGCCGGCTCCGTCCAGCGCGACATGATCGGGACGTGTTAGCCGCCACAGCTTCATCCCGTGGCAGTTAGCAGACCTGGACGCCGTCGCCCCATATTTCGGGTGAAGCAGTGCATTGGCGTGAAACTTGGTCCGCGGAGCAAGACGGGTTCAGACTAATCGTGGTTCGGCCCAAGCGACGGGTCGAGGTCGCGGGGCCGCACGAAGCTGGTCAGGCGACCGCAGCCGTCGCACGCATCGCCCCAGTTGCCATCCAGTTCCAGCACCGCGACGCTGGCGGTCGGGAACTTCTCCTCCACCGCGCCGCGCAGCGGGTTACTCTCCGCCGACAGCAGCAGGACCAGATCCTCCAGACCCGGATTATGTCCGATCAGCAGCGCCCGGTCGGCATCGGCAGGCAACGCACGGATTACGTCGAGCATCGTGCCGGCGGAGGCGAGATACAGGGTGCGATCGTGCCGCGCCTCGGGCAGGGTGCCGTAGCCGCGCCGAAAATGCTCCAGCGTCTCGACCACACGCTTGGCCGAACTGGCGACCACTGCATCGAACGTCAGCCCCGCCTGTCGGACATGCGCGCCCATTGCGGTCGCGGCCCGCGCGCCCTTGGCGTTGAGGGGGCGATCATAGTCGCTGAGTGCAGGATCGTCCCAGCCCGACTTGGCATGGCGCAGCAGCGTCAGCGTCTTCATATCGGCGGCTCCATCGGCAGGGCCTGCGCCCCATGCCCGACTTCGGTCCTTAAGGAAAGGGCACGTGCAACCGCTTCGTCCAAGGTGCAGCGGATGACCGGCGTTCCTTCGGGAAAAGCGCCCAGCAGCCGCGAGGGCATGGCGGCGGACAGCAGCACGAACAGCCCGCGATCGTCGGCGCGACGGATCAGCCGCCCGAACGCCTGTGCCAGTCGCGCGCGTACCATCCGGTCGTCATAGGCGCTGCCGCCGCCCGCCAGCCGCCGCGCGGCGTGCAGCACGCCGGGCTTCACCCACGGCACCCCCTCCATCACCACCATCCGCAGCGAATGACCGGGCACGTCCACCCCGTCGCGCAGCGCATCGGTGCCGATCAGCGAGGCGCGGGGGTCGTCGCGGAAGATGTCTACCAACGTGCCCGTGTCGATTGGGTCGACATGCTGGGCGTAGAGCGGCAGTCCGTCGCGCGCCAGCCGGTCGGCGATGCGGGCATGGACGCCGCGCAGCCGCCGGATCGCAGTGAACAGCCCGAGCGTCCCGCCCCCCGCCGCGACGATCAGCCGGCCATAGGCATTGGCGAGCGCGGGCAGGTCGCCCTTCTTCACATCGGTGACGATCAGCACCTCGGCCTGTTGCGCATAGGCGAAGGGGCTGACTGCCTCGAAATGAGTCGGCTGGCGCAGCAGGTGCGGCGCGCCGACCCGCGCATCGGCCTGTGTCCAGTCGCCCCCGGCGCGCAGCGTCGCGGAGGTGACCAGCACGCCATGCGCGGGCTTCAGCACCGTTTCGGCAAAGGGGCGGCTGGGGTCAAGCCAGTGGCGATGCAGCCCCATGTCGTACTCGCGCCCCTCCACCCGGTCGACGGTCAGCCAGTCGACGAAATCGGGATCCGCCGGTCCGCCGATCCGCGCGAGCAGCCGGCCCCAAGCCGCCACCGTCTCCGCCCGCCAGCCAAGCGAGGCGATTGCCCCCTCGATCCGGGCACGCGCCGGGCCGTCCATCCAGTCCGGCCCCTCGGTCAGCACCGCCTCCAGCCGCTTGCCCAGCGCAATCAGCGGGCGGAGCAGGGCATCCAGCGCCTGCGCAGCGGGACCGGCAGCATCGACCAGTTCGGGCGGCGGCTCGCTGAGTTCCGTCTCCAGTCCATAGCCTGCCTCGCCATCCTTTGCCCGCGCGAACACCGCGCCGCGCACGCACGCCAGCAGTTCCTCGACCGGGCCGAACGCATTGCCCTCCTGAATCCGCGCCAGCCACCCCTCGGCCGGGAGCAGCCGCGCGGCATCGACCGCCGCCGCCACCGCCTCACCGCCCGCCGCGTCATAGCTCGCCACGTCGGACAGCCGCGCCGCCAGCCCGCGCCGCCGGCCACGCCCGCCACCCTCCGGCCCCAGCACCCAGCGGCGGATCTCGATGGCCTCCGCTCCGGTCAACGCGGCAGAGAACATTGCGTCCGCCGCCTCGAACAGGTGATGGCCTTCGTCGAAGACATAGCGGGTTGGGCGGGTTCCCGTCTCGCGCCCCCGTGCCGCGTTGACCATGACCAGCGCATGGTTGGCGATGACGATGTCGGCCTGCGCCGACGCCCGCGCCGCGCGTTCGATGAAGCATTTGCGGTAATGCGGGCAGCCGGCATAGATGCACTCGCCGCGCCGGTCGGTCAGCGCGGTCGATCCGTTGCGGCGGAACAGCGTCGGCAGCCAGCCGGGCAGGTCGCCGCCGACCATGTCGCCATCGGCACTATAGGCCGCCCAGCGCGCGACCAACTGCGCCAGCACCGCCGCCCGCCCCTGAAACCCGCCCTGCAGCGCGTCCTCGAGGTTCAGCAGGCACAGATAATTCTCGCGTCCCTTGCGCGTCACGACCTTTGCCCGGCGTTCGGCCGGATCGGGATAGACGCGGGTGCTTTCCTGCGCGAGCTGACGTTGCAGCGCCTTGGTAAAGGTCGATACCCATACCGCGCCATCTGCTGCCTGCGCCCAGAGCGATGTCGGCGCCAGATAACCCAGGGTCTTGCCGATGCCGGTTCCCGCCTCCGCCAGCACCAGGTTCGGCGTGTCGCGGGCAGCACGCGGGGCGAACGCCTCGGCGGCGGCAGCGGCAAATGCCCGCTGGCCCGGCCGCGCCTCCGCCGCGCTGCCGGTCAGTGTCGCCAGCCGATCGGCCACCGCATCGGGGGCAAGAGTCACGGTGCGCGGATTGGCGCGCGGCGGCACCTCCTCCCATTCGGGTAGCTTGCTGAACAGCCAGCGTTCGGCGGTGTCGGGTTTGGGCAGCACCTGCCCCAGCGCCGGTGCCCATGGCCAGCGCAGCCGGAACAGCGACTGCGCGGCGGTCCATGCCCCTTCCTGTTCGCTCCACGACGCGGACGCGGTGGCGATCAGCGCCGCCGCCGCGACGCGCAAGAGGTCGGCGATCCCGGCTTCGTCGATAGGCAGCGCAAGGCCCAGCGCCTGCGCGATCCCCTTGGGCGTCGGCACGGCGAAGCGCGCGGGGTGGACGAACGCGAACAGCTCCAGCAGGTCCAGTCCCGACAGTTCGCCAAACCCCAGCCGCTGCCCGATCAGCGGGGCGTTCAGGACGATGGTCGGCGTGTCGGCGACCAGCGCGATCGCCTCGCCCCGGCTGACCTCGCGCGTGCCGTCGGCCGTCGCGATCCAGACGCCCGAATGGCTGGCGTGCAGGGCGGGATAGGGAAGCATCGAAATGCCTTAGCGCGCAGGTGTCGGGAACGGAAGTGGAACGCGCCCAAATCCTCCCCGCGAGCGGCGACGAGCTAATCCGCGAGCTTTTCGTGCTGGCGTTCCGCCCAATCCTTGCCCTCATCGCCGCCCCAGAGCAGCCACGCGATGTAGCCTGCCGACGGGTCATTGTCGTCGCCCCAGCTATGCGCTTTCGTATCCTTGTCCACCTTGTGTCGCGCGAAATAGCTGTGCATCGATTTGACGTCGGCATCGGACATCGGGCCGCCATCGACGATCTGCTTCGCGCGCTTCACGCCGACGTCGGTCCCGCCGCGGTCGAATTTCTCGCGCAGTTTCAGGCCCTTTTCGGCGTTCGCCGCCATCTTCTTCGTCGGTTTGTGTTCGTTGGCCATCGATCATCCTCTCGACGGCAACAGCGTTTCAGTCGCCGACGCGTTCCGTCACCACAGCACGCCCTTGACCGGCTTCAGCGGTTCGGGGGCGGGGTCGCCGATCGCCTGCAACAGGTCGATCTCGATCGTCCGGCACATCGCGGTCAGCGGCAGGTCGTGGACGGTATTGGCGAACGGGTCGGCCAGATCCTCGCCGATCTGCAACACCGCCAGAAACATCAGCCCCGCCAAGCCCGACCCCAGCGGCGTGGCGATGCCCAGCGTCTCGACCAGCCCGATCGGCAGGACGGCGCAGAACAGACGGGTGAACAGCGACGGCAGGAAGCGATACTGCACGGGCAGCGGCGTGTTCTTGATCCGCTCCATGCCGCCCTGCGCGTTGGCGATGTCGATCAGCACGCTTTCCAGACTGGTCTGCTGGATGCTGTCGATCCAGCCACGCCGCTGCGCCTCGGCGATGCGCGACCCGGTGCCGTCGAGCAGGCCGTTGGCGACGTTGGTGCGGCCGAGCGGCTCACCGGCTTCCTCACGCGACAGGAAACGATGGACGTCGTCCTTCGAATCCAGCCGTCGCAGCTGACAGCGCAGCGCGTTGACATAGGCTACATGGCGCAACACGATCGAACGCTTCAGGTCGCGCTTCTGCCCCTCATCCTCCGGCCCGATGAACGAGATCGCACCGCGCGCCAGGTTGCGCGACGCATTGATCATCAGGCCCCAGAGCGAACGCCCTTCCCACCAGCGGGCATAGGCCGAATTGACCCGGAAGCCGAGGAACAGCGCCAGGGCCGACCCGAACAGCGTCAGCGGCAGCGACGGTGCCTTGAACGGCAGGACGAAGTACACGATCGTGACGATCACGTCCCAGATGAACAGCGCGAGTGCCGGTTTCCAGACTTCGGCGACGATGCGGGGCAGGCGGGGTGCGTCGGATACGATCATCGCCATCCGCTACGCCCAGCCATGCGAATGGTTGCATCGCAATTGGTGGAAATTGCTCCGCCGACCGCGTATCTGGGGCGGATGATCGACCCCACACTTCGCGATGCAGCATTGGTTTCAAAGGCTTGGCCGTATGAGGAGGCGCGCAAGCTGTTGAAGCGCTATCCCGACGGCAAGCCCGGCGGTGCGCCGATCCTGTTCGAAACCGGCTATGGGCCATCGGGCCTGCCGCACATCGGCACCTTCAATGAAGTGCTGCGCACGACGATGGTGCGCAAGGCGTTCATGGAACTGTCCGACCAGCCGACCCGGCTGATCGCGTTTTCGGACGATATGGACGGCCTGCGCAAGGTGCCGGACAATGTGCCGAACGGCGACATGCTGCGCGAACATCTGGGCAAGCCGCTCAGTGAAATCCCCGATCCGTTCGGCACGCATCCGAGCTTTGCCGCACACAACAATGCCCGGCTGCGCGCATTCCTCGACCAATATGGCTTCGACTATGAATTCGCGTCGTCGACCGATTATTATCGCGGCGGGAAGTTCGACGAGGCGCTCAAGAACGTCCTGCGCAACATGCAGGCGATCCTCGACATCATGCTGCCGACGCTGGGCGCCGAACGCCGCGCGACCTATTCGCCGGTGCTGCCGATCTCGCCGACCAGCGGCATCGTGCTGCAGGTGCCGGTCGAGGTGCTGGACGCCGATAGCGGCATGGTCGCGTTCATGGACGGCGACACCCGGGTCGAGCAATCGATCCTGTCGGGCGGCGCCAAGCTACAGTGGAAGGTCGACTGGGCGATGCGCTGGGCGGCGCTCGGCGTCGATTACGAGATGGCGGGCAAGGACCTGATCGATTCGGTCACCCAATCGTCGAAGATCGCGCGCGTGCTGGGTGCGCGGCCGCCCGAAGGCTTCAACTACGAGATGTTCCTCGACGAACATGGCCAGAAGATTTCGAAGTCGAAGGGCAATGGCCTCAGCCTCGAACAATGGCTGACCTATGGCCCGCCCGAAAGCGTCGCCTTCTACGCCTATCGCGAGCCGAAAAAGGCCAAGCAGCTGCATTTGGGCGTGATCCCGCGCGCGATCGACGAATATTGGCAGTTCCGCGCCAATTATGCCGGTCAGCCGGTCGAGCAGCGTCTGGGCAACCCGGTCCACCATATCCATGGCGGGGAGCCGCCGGCCGACACGCTGCCGGTGACCTTCGGGCTGTTGCTCAACCTGGTCGGGGTGATGGGGGAGGCGACCAAGGCGCAGGTATGGGGCTATCTGGCGAACTATGTCGAGGATGCTTCGGCAGAGCGCTATCCGGCGCTGGACGCGCTGATCGACCATGCGCTGGCCTATGTTCGCGATGTCGCGGAAAAGCCGGTGCGCCGCGCCCCGACCGAGGTGGAGCGCGCCGCGCTCGAACGGCTCGATGCCGATCTGGCGGCGATGCCGGCGGATGTCAGCGCCGAAGACATCCAGAACGCGGTGTACGAGATCGGCAAGACCGCCGGGTTCGAATCCTTACGCGACTGGTTCAAGGCGTGTTACGAAACGCTGCTCGGCACACCGCAGGGGCCGCGCATGGGCAGCTTCATCGCGCTGTACGGGATCGACAACAGCCGCAGGCTGATCGCCGAGGCGCTGGCGCGATAGGTGGACGCTTGCCGCTGCGTACGGGCATGGGATCGGCTCAGAACCATGCCCGTACGCCGGCGACGACACTGATCCCGCCGGTATCGCGTCCCCGTGCCCGGCTGTACCGTGCGGTGTCGCCGGCCTGTCGTTCCCATGCCACGCCGAGATAGGGAGCAAATTCGCGGCGCCCTTCGTAGCGCAGCCGCAACCCGGCTTCGATCTCGGTCAGCCCCGCGCCGGTGCCGACGTCGCGCATGTCCTGCGCCGACAGGTTCGCCTCGATTCGGGGTTGCAGCACGACATAATTGGTGATGCGCTGGTCGTAATAGCTCTCGACGCGGCCGAGCAGTTCGCCCCTGGTCGACAAGAACAGTGCGGCCCCGACCTCGAACCAGCCCGGTACCAGCCCCTCGATGCCCAGCGTCGCATAGGTGCGCGTGCGGCTAGGGCGGAGGTCGTGGCGGATGCCGGCCTGCAGGTTCCAATAGGGGTCGAGCGCGCGGGAATAGAGCGCCTGCACCTCGGCGGTGTTCAGCGCGCCGCCCAGATCCCCTTCGCCCTCCGACTTCAGCCACAGGCGGTGGATGTCGCCGCCGATCCAGCCCTGTCCTTCCCAGCGATAGCCGTCGCGGCCCTGGCGCAGCTGCACCTCGGCGATGTCGGCGAGCATCATGGCAAAGGTCATGCCGCCATGTTCGCGGCGCAGCACGTCGTTCCGGACGGCGGCCATGGCGTCGGCACCCCAGAAACGGTCGGCGAGGTGGTCGCCGAACGGGGCGGGGGCGGGCTTGTTACCCGGCGGCAGGTCGGTGCCGACCGGATCGCCGCCCATGGCCGCCAGGTCGTGCCCGGCGTGCGGGTCTGGCGTGGTCAAGCGCGACATATCGTGACCCGCGTGCGGGTCCGCAGCGGCATCGGGCTGCATCGGCGACATGTCATGGCCGGCGTGTGGATCGGGGGCGGCCGGCTTGGGCGCGGGCATCGTCATGCCCGGCATCGCCGACATGTCGTGGCCCGCATGGGGATCGGCTGCCGTTGGCGCTTTTGCGGGCCGCTTCGTCGCACGCCTGGCGGGGGCGGCGGGCTTGCGCGCGGGCTTTGCCGCCGGTCTGGCGGGCATCGTCATGCCCGGCATGTGCATCTTGTGGTCCATCGTCTGGGCGACCGCCGGAGCGGATAGCAGCGCGACGCTGCCGAGGAGCAGGCGGATCATGCCGCCGCCTCGCCCGCGCGGCGGACCTGCACCACGCGCATCATGCCGGCGTGCATGTGATAGAGCATGTGGCAATGGAACGCCCAATCGCCTTCCTCGCCGGTCACGTCCCAGCTGACCGTGCCGCCGGGCTGGACCAGCACGGTATGCTTGCGGGGGGCATGGTCGCCCTTGCCGGTCACCAGGTCGAAGAAATGGCCGTGGAGGTGGATCGGATGCCCCATCATCGTGTCGTTGATGAGCGTGACGCGCACCCGTTCGCCGTGCAGCAGCGCGATCGGATCGGGGTTTTCCGACAGCTTCTCACCATCGAAGCCCCACATATAGCGCTCCATGTTGCCGGTCAGGTGCAGCCGGACCTCGCGGTCGGGCGCGCGAACATCGGGGTTGCGCTCCAGCGCCACCAGGTCTCGATAGGTCAGCACGCGGTGGCCGACATCGGTAAGGCCCTGTCCCGGCTCCCCGGTGCGATCGACCGGCATGGGGGAAATGGTCTGCACGCCCGGCCCTTTGCGTACCTCCGGGGCATGGGCGAAGTCGCGCATATTCATGTCGTCCATCGCCATGCCAGCCCTGGACGCCGCGGCCGGTGTCGCAGATGTCGCCGCGCCATGGTCCATCGTGCCGTGATCCATCCCGGTCATGTCGCCCGACCCATGGTCCATGCCGGCCATCGCGCCATGGTCCATCCCCATATCCTTCGTCGTGGCGAGGGGACGGGGGCGCAGGGGGGGCACGACGGCTGCCATGCCCGCGCGCGGGGCCAGCGTCGCACGCGCCATGCCCGAGCGATCGATGCTTTCGCCGACCACGTTATAGGCGCGCAGGTCGTCCGGCACGACGATCGCGTCATAGGTTTCGGCCGGGCCGAACTGGAACTCGTCGATCGTGACCGGACGCACGTTCAGCCCGTCGGCGGCGACGATCGTCATCGGCAACCCGGGTATCCGCACGCTGAAGGTGGTCATGGCCGAGGCGTTGATGAAGCGCAGCCGCACCCGCTCTCCCGGCGCGAACAGCGCGGTCCAGTTGTCCTGCGGGCCATGGCCGTTGACCAGATAGGTATAGGTGGAGCCAGTCACGTCGGCGACATCGGCCGGGTCCATCCGCATCGCCCCCCACATCGCGCGCTCTTTCGCCGATTGGTCGCGCCCAGCGAGCAACCCGGCCAGCGTCTGGCGCTGGCGATTGAAATAGCCCGGCTCCTTCTTCAACCGGTCGAAAATCATGTGCGGATGGCGGAAACTGTGGTCCGACAGCACGATCAAATGCTCGCGGTCGAACGCCACCGGATCGGCGCCCTTGGAATCGATCACGATCGGGCCGTAGAGTCCTTCCTGCTCCTGCAGCCCCGAATGGCTGTGATACCAGTAGGTCCCGCTCTGGATCACCGGAAATTCATAGGTGAAGCTGCCGCGTGCCGGGATGCCGGGAAAGGACACGCCCGGCACCCCGTCCATCTGGAACGGCAGCAGCAGTCCGTGCCAGTGGAGCGAGGTCGGTTCGTCCAGCATGTTGACGACGGTGATCCGCGCCCGCTGCCCCTCGCGCAGGCGGATCAGCGGGGCGGGGGAGGTGCCGTTGATGCCGATCGCATGGGCCATCCGCCCGTCGACCTGCCGCATGACATGGCCGATCGTCAGCGTGATCGCGTCGCCCGACACGGTCGGGAGCGGG
>CAJYRU010000293.1 GCA_913777295.1 uncultured Sphingomonas sp.
CGGTGAAGCTGCCCCCGCACGCCCCCCGCATCCTGTCGCTGACCGCGCTCGGCCGCAGCGCCCATGCCCCCCGTCGGGGCAGTGCGCGACCTGGGGATAGCCTGTGGATAACTGGTACGATCGGCGATGCCGGCGCCGGCCTAGCCATCGCAAGAGGAGCCGCCGGACCGGCCTCGCTCCTCGCCCGCTATCGTCGTCCGACCCCGCGTCTGGCCGAGGGACAGGCGCTCGCCCGCCATGTCCATGCGATGATGGACGTGTCCGACGGCCTGCTGATCGACGCCGGCCGGATGGCGGCGGCCAGCAACCTTGCGGTGGAGATCGACCTGACGTGCATACCGCTATCGGACGATCTGCGCGCGTTCGGCCACGACGCGCTTACGGCGGCGACGGCCGGCGACGATTACGAACTGCTGTTCGCCGGCGACGCAGAACCGCCCGTCGCCGCCACCCGCATCGGGAGCTTTGTGGAGGGTGAAGGCCTGACGCTGCTCCAGCACGGCCAACCCATCCCCCTGCCCGACCGCCTGGGCTACCAGCACTAGATCCTCCCCGGCACGGGGAGGGGGACCATCCGCAGGCTGGTGGAGGGGGTTGCCCGCAAACGGACCGCAAGCGGCGATCCCCCTCCACCACCGCTACGCGGCGGTTCCCCTCCCCGGCACGGGGAGGATTTAGCTATTGCGCCCCCCGCCCATCGGCATAAGCTGCCGCGCTTCAAGGGCATCGACCCGACGAGACAGCCGGGCGGCCCCGTTCAGGAGGGGTTTGCGGATGACGATCGTCTATCTGGCCATGGCATGTGCGGCATTGGCCGTGCTCTACGGCATCTTCACCGCCATGCAGGTGCTGCGCGCGCCCGCCGGCGACGCCCGGATGCAGGACATTGCCGCCGCCATCCAGGAAGGGGCCAAGGCGTATCTCGGCCGCCAGTATCGCACCATCGCCATCGTCGGCGTCATCGTCGCCATCATCCTCTTCCCGACCCTCGGCGCGCTGTCGACGGTCGGCTTCGTCATCGGGGCGGTGCTGTCGGGCGTGGCGGGCTATGCCGGCATGGAGATTTCGGTGCGCGCCAACGTCCGCACCGCCGAAGCCGCGCGCGGATCGCTGCAAGGCGGCCTGACCATGGCGTTCCGGTCGGGCGCGATCACGGGGATGCTGGTCGCCGGCCTCGGCCTGTTCGCGATCGCCGGCATCTTCTGGTATTTGGTCGCCATCGCCGGCCATGGTCCGGGCGACCGCGAAGTGGTCGAGGCGCTGACCGCGCTGGCCTTCGGCGCGTCGCTGATCTCGATCTTCGCGCGGCTGGGCGGCGGCATCTTTACCAAGGCGGCCGATGTCGGCGCCGATCTGGTGGGCAAGGTCGAGGCGGGCATCCCCGAGGACGACCCCCGCAACCCGGCAGTCATCGCGGACAATGTCGGCGATAACGTCGGCGACTGCGCCGGCATGGCCGCCGACCTGTTCGAAACCTATGTCGTCACCATCGGCCTGACGATGGTGTCGATCGCGCTGCTGGTCCAGGCACCGCCCGCCGAACTGCTCCGCCTGATGGCGCTGCCGCTGATCGTCGGCGGGGTGTGCATCGTCACCTCGATCCTCGGCACCTACATGGTCCGGCTGGGCCGCGGCCAGTCGATCATGGGCGCGCTGTACAAGGGCTTCTGGACCACCGCGCTGCTCGCCGTCCCCGCCATCTATTTCGCCGCCAGCTGGGCGCTGGGCGACCTGAACGCCGTGATCGGCGGCGCGGGCTTCCTCGATCCGGCCGGCGACACGCTGACGGTAGAGGGGGCACTGGGGGCGCAAGCCCCGGTCGCGGGGGCGTCGTTCACCGGCATGGACCTGTTCTGGTGCATGATGATCGGCCTTGGCGTCACCGCCGCTTTGGTGTGGATCACCGAATATTACACCGGCACCGCCTATCGCCCGGTCAAGTCGATCGCGCGCGCCAGCGTCACCGGTCACGGCACCAACGTCATTCAGGGGCTGGCCATCAGCCTCGAATCGACCGCCCTCCCCACGCTGGTGATCGTCGTCGCGGTGATCGCCTCCTACCAGCTCGCCGGCATCATCGGCGTCGCCTTTGCCGCGACCGCGCTGCTGGCGCTGGCCGGCATGGTCGTCGCGCTCGACGCCTATGGCCCGGTCACCGACAATGCCGGCGGCATCGCCGAAATGGCGCAGCTGCCCGACGAGGTCCGTCACCGCACGGACGCGCTGGATGCGGTCGGCAACACGACCAAGGCGGTGACGAAGGGCTATGCGATCGGCTCTGCCGCGCTCGCGGCGCTCGTCCTGTTCGGGGCGTACACCACCGATCTGAAGCTGTTCTTCCCCGACCTGACCGTCGATTTCTCGCTCTCCAACCCCTATGTCATCGTCGGGCTGCTGCTGGGCGCATTGCTCCCCTATCTGTTCGGGGCGTTCGGCATGACCGCGGTCGGCCGCGCGGCGGGTTCGGTGGTCGAGGATGTCCGCGCGCAGTTCGCCGCCGACCCCGGCATCATGGCCGGGACCAGCCGTCCGCAATATGGCCGCACCGTCGACATCGTCACCCGCGCCGCCATCCGCGAGATGATCGTGCCGTCGCTGCTCCCGGTCCTCTCGCCCGTCGCGGTCTATTACATCGTGAAGTGGGTGGCGGGACAGGCGCAGGGCTTCGCCGCACTCGGCGCGATGCTGCTCGGCGTCATCGTCTCCGGCCTGTTCGTCGCCATCTCGATGACCAGCGGCGGCGGCGCGTGGGACAATGCCAAGAAATATATCGAGGACGGCAATTACGGCGGCAAGGGGAGCGAGGCGCACAAGGCCGCCGTCACCGGCGATACGGTGGGTGACCCGTACAAGGACACCGCCGGCCCCGCCGTCAACCCGATGATAAAGATCACCAACATCGTCGCCCTGCTGCTTCTCGCCGCCCTTGCCGGCGGGGGCGCGGGATAAGCCATTGCGCCCCGCCGCCCGTGCGCTACCATCGCGCAGGAACGGCGGGGGCTTTTCGATTCAGGACGGACACGCGCTGCCGGGGGGTGGTATCGCGCACCGCCCGCCCCCGGCGCACATGGGGGATCGGAATGCGACTGTTGCCATGGATCGGATTGACGCTTGCCACCGTCCTGCCGGCGCAGACTCCGCCACCCGCAGCGACGGTCGATCCCGCCGCGCCGATACCGATCACCGCCTTTGCCGAACTGCCGCTGCTGGAAT
>CAJYRU010000294.1 GCA_913777295.1 uncultured Sphingomonas sp.
GCGTCAACGGCTCCTTCATCAGCGTGGCGTCAGTAACCTCTTCCGCCATACCGCGAGCGAACAGGTCCGCATCCGCACCCCAGGCTTGCAATGCGGCCTTTCGGCTAGGCGCTGCGACATAGGCGTCATGGAACCCTATCGGTGTGCGGAATACCTTCAGCTTGCGCGCCATAGCGCCACAACGCGCCGCAATCCCTGGGGGATCAAAAACCAAGCCATCGGAGACAATATGAATGGTTCTTCATTCTGAGGGTGGCCGGTAGCCCCCCCAACGAAAGGTTTAAGGCACCCCGAATCGCCAATCTCATTAAGTTTAGATGCAATGCACGGTGTCCCAATCGACGCAGGTTCGACGCCAAAAATGGGACCGAATTTGGTGTGGGCCACGCGGGGGCCACCAATTAAAGCGCCGGCCAAAACCTGAGCTTTTCTCAGGCCTGCATGGATAGTTATGAGTCCTGTAAGCGCGAGCGCGAAGCGCGGGCACGCAGTTCACGATGATCGAATGGGCAGGCGTATTGTAGATCTTCCAGCGTGCCATTTTCAGAAGATTTCGCTCAGGTCGGCTCCCCCCTTGCTGCGCGGCGCGATCTGCACGTCGAGGTCAAGCGCCGCCATGACACGAAACAGGGTTTCCAGCGTCGCACCAGTCTGCCCGCCTTCGATGCGGGAGATGGTCTTCTGCCCTGTTCCGACCGAGGCGGCCAATGCTTGCTGGGTGAGGTTGCGCTGGATCCGCACGTTATGGATGAGCGCACCGAGCTGTTTGGGAGAGCCTACAATATGCGCCATCCGAACGCCTTTCAACGACGGCATACCGTTTGGGGATAAGGTCGCCATATACCATGCAGGGCATATTTCGGATCTATACCCTGTAGGGAATATCACGGATTCATACGTTGTGAGGTATGATCAGAGCTGCAAACCTTGGGCTATGCCGGGGCGTCGGCAATGCCGCCGCCCGAAGCGGGTAGGAGCCGTTCTTATCGGCACCGCTAGATGAGCGCATGCCATCTTCTCCGCTAACGCGTGCTTTTTCGACGTTTGCCCGCCCGGCCTGCCCCCCTCGCGTAGCCTGATGGCAACTACCGGTGTGTGGCCGGATGGCGCGACACTCGCGCATTCTTCGCCTGTGGGGCAAAAAAACAGTACGGATCCAGGCAGAGCGGCTTGGCATTATACCAGCGGCGTAGATGCCGTTCCTGCAGCATCGCGAGAGACGGTTGCGAATGTCCCTTGAGAGCACCGCCGGGACCTCAGGGAGGCTCTACTCCCCATCAAGCGAAAGCAGGACCTTATCGGCTTCCCAACCGCAAAAGCCGAAAGGTGACGTCCATGTCCGCTAATCCTGACCGCTTCCTCCGTCTGAACGCCGTCCTCGCTCAGACGGGACTTCGCCGTTCCACCCTCTATCGCAAGATGGCGAACGGCACCTTTCCGACGAATGTTCAGCTCAGCACCCGCTGCGTAGGCTGGCGTGCGTCGGCCGTGGATGAGTGGATGCGCAATCCCACTTCCGACCATCTTGCCGAATAACAGCACCATCATATGGCAGGCGTCGCAAGTCCTACATGCGCTTGCGAAGCGGGCCCTTGATGACGGCACCGCCGATCCGGAGTTGATCGAGATAATCCGACCACCACTGCGCCATGCGCGCCCGTTCCGCCCAGTGCGCGCCGCGATGATAGGCGGCGCGCACCTTGTCCTTCTCGCCATGGGCCAGCGCGCGCTCGATGGCGTCGGGATGCCACAGCCCTGACTTGTCAAGGAGCGTGCTGGCCATGGCGCGGATGCCGTCGCTGGTCATCTCGTACGGATCGTTCGAATTCGCATATCGGGCATTCGCGACTTTTGGCGAGGATCGGTCGACATAGCCGGACCCTCGCCAATCCGCCTTACGCAACGTCGACCAGGATCACTTCGCTATCCTCGATCGCGGTGACGCGCAGCGTCCCGGTCTGGTCGATCGCGGCGCCGTCGCGCATGCCGACCCGCTGCCCTTCGATCTCGACCGCCCCCGTCGCGGGGACGAGATAGCCGCGCCGGTCTGCGCCCAGCGGGTATTCCGCCGTCTCGCCGGCCTTCAGCGTCGCTGCCACGATCCGGGCATCGGTCCGGATCGTCAGCGCGTCCGCGTCCTCGGCAAAGCCCGATGCCAGCGTCACGAACTGCCCGGCCCGCTCGCCCTTGGGGAAGGGCCGCGCGCCCCAGCTGGGCTTGTCGCCCTTGGCGGTCGGCACGATCCAGATCTGGAAGATCTTCGTCGTCACATCCTCCAGATTATATTCCGAATGGGTGATGCCGGTGCCGGCGCTCATCACCTGAACATCGCCCGCCTCCGTACGGCCCTTGTTGCCCAGATTGTCCTGATGGGTGATCGCACCTTCGCGAACATAGGTGATGATTTCCATGTCGCGGTGCGGATGCGGCGGAAAGCCCGTCTTGGGGGCGATCGTGTCGTCGTTCCACACGCGCAAATTACCCCAGTTCATCCGGGCGGGATCGTAATAGTCGGCGAAGCTGAAATGGTGCTTGGCATTCAGCCAGCCATGATCGGCACCACCAAGACCAGCGAAGGGACGAACCTCGATCATCATCTATCTCCTTGAAACCGGGCGGATCAGCCCGTCTGTTGTTCCGGATATAGGCCTTGCCGACATGCTTGCTCAGTGAGATAAATCAGGCGCTAACGTTCGATGGAATTGAAATGGCCAATCCCGGCTTTCCGACTTTCGACCAGATTAAGATATTCCTGGCGGTGGTCGACACGGGCAGCTTTGCGGGGGCGGGGCGGCGGCTGAACCGGGCGGTGTCGGTCATCAGCTATGGCATCGCCAATCTGGAGGCGCAGCTGGGCGTGCGGCTGTTCGACCGCGAGGGGACCAAGAAGCCGGTCCTGACGGTCGAGGGCGGCGCCGTGCTGGCCGAAGCGCGGGCGATCGGCGAAGGCGTGGATGGTCTGCGCGCCAAGGTGAAGGGCCTGCTGGAGGGGCTGGAGGCCGAGGTCAATCTGGCGGTCGACGTCATGCTGCCCGCGCCCCGGTTGGGGACGATCCTGCGCGCGTTTCGCACTGAATTTCCCACTGTGTTGCTGCGCCTGCATGTCGAGGCGTTGGGAAGCGTCACCGCGATGGTGCTGGACCAAACGGCGGCGATCGGCATTTCCGGCCCCGTCGCGGCGGGGATCGAGGGGGTAGAATGTATCGGCGCGGGCGCACTGCCCCTGGTGCCGGTCGCGTCGCCCGATCATCCGCTCGCCCGGATGGAGCGCATCCCACCGGGTGCAGGGCGCGATTATATCCAACTTGTCCTGACCGATCGGTCGCGCTTCACCGAGGGGCGCGACTTTTCGGTGATGAGCCCCAGGACTTGGCGGCTCGCCGATCTGGGGGCCAAGCATTCGCTGCTGCGCGAGGGGATCGGCTGGGGCAACATGCCTTTGTCGCTGATCGAGGCCGATCTGGCGACGGGGGCCTTGGTCCGGCTGCACATGCCCGATCATCCCGGCGGCATGTACCGCTTCGCAGGCGTCTGGCGACGCGACCTGCCGCCAGGGCCCGCCGCATCCTGGCTGCTCCAGCAGTTCGTCGAGGCGGGCGCCGCGGATCGCGATATGCCGGGACTGGGCGAGATATGAACACCGGGCGGCTGGAAGCCTTCACCGACGGGGTGATCGCGATCATCATCACGATCATGGTGCTGGAGCTGAAGGTGCCGGCGGGCGGCGAACTGTCGGCGTTGTCGCAGGAGGCGCCGGTGCTGCTGGCCTATGTGCTCAGCTTCATCAATGTCGGGCTCTACTGGAACAACCACCATCATCTGCTTCATGCGACCGAGCGGATCGACGGGCGAGTGCTCTGGGCGAACCTGTTCCTGCTGTTCTGGCTGAGCCTGGTGCCCTTCGTCATTCGCTGGCATGACGAAAGCCATTTCGCGGTAGGGGCGACCGCGGCCTATGGCGTCGTGCTGGGCATGGCCGCGATCGGATACAAGCTGACCGAGCGGGCGATCGTCCTGTGCAACGGCGCGCAGTCCCGCGTGGCGAAGGCGATCGGGCGCGACTGGAAGGGGTGGGGCAGCATCCTGATCTATACGGTCGCGGTGCCGCTCGCCTTTGTCAGCCGGGTCGCCGCGATCATTCTCTATGTCGGGGTCATCGCCTTGTGGCTGATCCCCGATCGCCGCATCGCGCGGGCGCTGGCGACCGAGGACACCCCCCTCACGCCTTGACCACGCCGTTCGCCGCCGGATGTGCGATGCAGGCCAGCGTACCGCCCAGCACCAGCGCTCCGGCCAGCGCGAGCGGCGCGGCAAGCCCGACATGCAACAGCAGCGCCGCGCCCACGCACGCTCCGACAAGGATCGCGGCCACCGCCGCGATCCGGCGGGTCCAGTTCGGGTTGCCGCCCCCGGCGGCGGTAGAATCGGCGGCGAGGCCGGTCAGGGTCAGCGTCAGGACGGTGGTGGTCAGGTCCGCGACCTTCATCTGGCGGATGGTCGCATTGCGGAAGCCCATGGCGAGGCCGGTCAGCGCGATAATCGCGAATAGGGTTGCGGACTCCGGGCTGTTGCGCCCCATGCCGATCGCCAGCACGGCGGCGATCCACAGCAAGGCGCTCTCGATCGCCGCCGCCGTCAGAAGCCAGCGCCGCTCGGGCCGCCCGACATGTGCGCGGCCCGTCCGCCCGCCGATCAGCGCGCCGAGCAGAAAGCTCAGCAAGGCGGCGACGAACAGCGGCCAGGCAAAGCCCGGCGTCCCCGCCGCCGCAAATCCCAAAAACACGATGTTGCCGGTCATGTTGGCAGTGAACACCTTGCCCAGGCCCAGCACGCTGGCCGCATCGACCAGTCCGGTCGTCACGGATAGCACTAGCAACAGGGGCACGCGCGGGTCGAAACGGGGAGTGTCGGTCATGGTCATGCTCCTTAGAACCGGAAATTCGCCTCCAGCCCCCACAGGCCCGTGGTGCGGGCGGGGCCGGTCTGGCGAAGGAAGCCGCCCGGCATGAAGGCCGAGAGCGAGGTGGAGAGTTCGAGTTCGGGCGTCGCCTGCCACGCCAGTGCGACCTCGGCCTGCTTGCCGATGAAGCGGGCCGTCGCGGTGCCGGGCGCGCGGATCAGGTTGCCGGGAATGTCATAGACGCCGTCGCCGCGCGATTGCCGCCAATAGGCCATGGCGGCGACACTGGCCGAGATGCCCTGCCCCAGCACGACGCTGGCGCGCGGATTGACGTTGACGATGTTGCTCGGCCCGATGGGCGACAGCTCGCCGAAATATTTGCCCTTGGGAAACAGGGCGTTGAAAGTGCCCAGCCGTCCATCCCCGGCATGGGCGTCGCCGCTGACCATGTTGACCCGCAGGACGAGGTCCGGTGACAGGGGTGCGGTGGGAAAGCGGTGGCCTAGCTCGGTCGCGACGGTCCAGGCGCGAATGGATTGGTCGGCGAACTGCCCGAACTGCACCACCCCCTCGACATTCCAGTGCCAAGGTCCGGCCGCGCCATAATGACGGACGCCCAGGCTGTGGCGCCGCTCCGATCCCGTCAGCCCGCCGAACCGGGCGAGGCGATTGCGATAGCCGAGATAATAGAAGTCCAGCCCATTTTGCCCCCACGGCATCGTGGCATAGGCGCCCCAAAGCGATTTGGTCGTCGAGCGGCGATCGTCGAAGCTGTGGGGTCCCGGCTGGACCGGCCGCACCGCCAACAGGTCGATGCGCGCCCCGGGCAGCGATACGATGGCGCGACCGCCGTCAAAGGCCAGCGGGACATTGGGGCCATAGCGCGTACCGATCAGCCGCTCGCTGCCGAAGGACAGCATCTGCCGCCCAGCCCGCAGGGTCACGCCCGACGCATCGCTCGCGCCGGTGTCGGCGGGACCCAGTCGGAGGTCGGCGAAACCTTGCAACAGGTCGACACGGGTCTGGTCGATCGGCCCGGCGGAAGGCGCGACGCCGATCGCATAGGCGGCGATCGGCTGGACGAAGCCACGCACCCGCCCGACATGGAGATCCGCATAGGGCAGCACACGCAGCCAGACATAGGCGTCGTCAGGCACCGCCGCATTGCCCCACAGATTGTCACGATAGGCCTCGCGCCGTGCCCGCAGCTCCAGGCCGGTGGTCAGATAGGCGCCATCGTCACCGATCGGGATATATTTGAACGGCTCGGTCCAGTGATCGTCGCGCGCGCTGGGATCGGCCAGCCGGTCCCAATGCTCGTCATAGCGCACGATGGTCAGCGTGGGGGCCTGCCACGCCTCGGTGCCGCTTTGTGCTACGGCCCCGGCATCGACTTGCGCCGCCGCCGCCAGCAAGACTGCGAGGTCAAGCACGATCCCGCCCGGCGAGCATCGCGACCAGCACGAAGCCGCCGACCAGACCGATATGCTCGAAAAAGGCGTTGGTGGCAGCGAAGCGCTCAGGGCCCGCTTGCATTGTCCAGAAGCCATTGGCGGTCAGCGCGGCGAGCGCAGTGAACACGCCGAGCATCCCCGCTCCCAACCAGACGAAACGCCCGGTCAGGATCAGCAGCGGGCCGATGAGCTCGACCGCAATGGTGACTGCGGCCCAGAGCGCAGGCGGGGTCATGCCGAAATGCGCCTGCTCCGCCACCGCCCCCGGCCAGTCGCTCAGCTTGACGATGCCGCCCAGCAGATAGGCGCCGCACAGCGTCAGCCGGGCCGCGAACCATGCCGCACGGTTTTGGACGATGGCCTCGACAAAGGCGGGGTTGGCGGAGCGGCGCATGTCAGTGGATCACGGGCGCGTGGATTTCGGCGATATAGCCGCCGGGAAAGCGGACCATCGCCGATTGGCGGTCGCCCGCGACATGCGGCGGCACCAATGTCTCGACCCCGGCGGCGCTCGCCTTGGCCAGCGTGGCCTGCAGGTTGGTGACCGTGTAGCCCGTCACTTCGCGACCATAGGGCCAGGGCAATTGCCCATCCGAGACGATCACCATCATGTCGCCATAGCCCGAGGTCAGGCGCACCCGGCGATAGGTCTTGCCCGGCTGGCCGATATCCACGCCGTCCGCCGCCTTGTCATCCGACAGCACCCGCGCATGGGCATAGCCGCCCCAGCTCTTCAGGAACGCTCCGGCCGCGTCGGCGGTCAGATAGACCCGGTTCTCCGGCACATTGGCGAGCGGCGCGTAACTCGGCTTGGTGGTGTGCCAATAGAGCTGCATGTTGATGCCGCCCGGCCATTGCACCACCACGTCGCGCCCGATCGGATCGGGAAAGGTCGTGATGACCCGCACCGCGCCATGCTTCACCGCCGCCGCGACCGCCTTGTCCATGTCGGTGACGAGATAGCCGGTCCGCTCCTGTCCGAAGGGATAGGGGATGGGCGTCAGGAAGCCGAAGGCCGAGACGCTGCCCGCCGGGGTCAGCGCCAGTTGCGACTTGGTCTTGCTGGGCGTCGGCGTGACCTGGAACTGGCCCTGTTTGCTCAGGCTGCCGCCAAAGGTGGCGACGAAACTGCGCATGAAGGCGTCGTACTGGTCCTGCGGCACATAGACATGGGTCGTGTCATATTGCGGGCCGACAGCGAAATCGGGGGTTTTCTGGGCAGTGGCCGGCGCGGTGCCGAACAGGACGACCGCCGTGAGAAACATGGTCTTCTTCATCGCAATTCTCCTTCGGTCAGGATGGATCAGACGGCCCAGCAGCCGCAGCCGAACGAGCCCCAGAAGCTCTGCACATCGGCGGCGGGCACATCGGCGCCGAGCGCGGCGGCATGGTCATGGCCATGGACTGCGCAGCCGCTCGCGCAGCCACAGGCACTCGCCAGTTTCGCGCTGGCTTCGGGCGAGCGGTGATAACCGCCAAAGGTCGCGACCGGCGACCAGTCTGGCATGGGCTTGGGCAGCGCAGGCGCGAGCGGGGCATAATCCCCTTCGCCCGACACGACCTTGCCCCCCAGGATGGTCAGGACCGAGCACAAATGCGGAATGTCGCTTTCGGGCACCGCGAAATAATCGTCCGACAGGACCGCCAGATCGGCGAGCTGGCCGACCTTGATCTGCCCCTTCTTGCCTACCTCGTTGGAGAACCAGGTGTTCTCGTGCGTCCACATGCGCAGCGCCTTTTCGCGGCTGACGCGGTTGGCGCCGGGATAGAGCGACAGTCCGCCGACCGTCCGGCCGGTTACCAGCCAGTTCAGCGACACCCAGGGATTGTAGCTGGCGACGCGCGTGGCGTCGGTGCCCGCGCCGACCGGAATGCCTGCCGCGATCATCTTGCCGATCGGCGGCGTCCGCTCGGCGGCCTTCTGGCCATAGCGTTCGACGAAATACTCGCCCTGATAGGCCATGCGGTGCTGCACCGCGATGCCGCCGCCCAGTGCCGCGATCCGGTCGATATTCCGGTCGCTGATCGTCTCGGCATGGTCGAAGAACCAGTTGATGCCGGTCAGCGGAATGTCGCGGTGGACCTTCTCATAGACGTCCAGCGCGCGGCCGATCGTCTGGTCATAGGTGGCGTGCAACCGCCACGGCCAGCGATGCTCGGCGAGCAGGCGGATCACCGGCTCCAGATCGCCCTCCATGCTCGGCGGCATGTCGGGGCGCTCGACGCGAAAATCCTCGAAGTCCGCCGCCGAATAGACCAGCATCTCACCCGCGCCGTTATGGCGATAGGTGTCGTCGCCCTGCCCCGGCGACACCTGCTTCACCCAGCCGGAGAAATCGGCCAGTTCTTCTTTGGGCTTCTGGGTGAACAGGTTGTAGCTGATGCGGAGGGTCAGCTGGTCGTCGGTGTGCAGCTTCTCGATGATCTCGTAATCGTCGGGGTAGTTCTGGAAACCGCCGCCCGCATCGATCACGCCGGTCACGCCCAGCCCGTTCATCTCGCGCATGAAATGGCGGGTCGAATTGAGCTGATACTTGGGCGGCAGCTTGGGTCCCTTGGCGAGCGTCGAATAGAGGATCGTCGCATTGGGCTTGGCGAGCAGCAGGCCGGTCGGGTTGCCCGCCGCGTCGCGCACGATCTCGCCACCCGGCGGGTTGGGCGTATCCTTGCTATAACCGACAACCCGCAGCGCGGCGGCGTTGAGCAGCGCGCGGTCGTAGAGGTGCAGGATGAAGACCGGCGTGTCGGGCGCGACCGCGTTCAGCTCAGCGATCGTCGGTAGGCGCTTTTCCGCGAACTGATGCTCGGTGAAGCCGCCGACCACGCGCACCCATTGCGGCGCGGGCGTGTTGTCGACCTGGCGCTTCAGCATCGCCATTGCATCGGCCAGCGTCGGCACGCCGTCCCAGCGCAGCTCCATATTATAGTTCAGCCCGCCCCGGATGATGTGCATGTGGCTGTCGATCAGGCCGGGGATGATGCGGCGCCTGCCCGCATCGATCACCTGCGCGCGGGGCGCGGCGGCGCGGACCTCCGGCTCGGTGCCGACGCACAGGAACTTGCCGTCACGGATCGCGATCGCCTGCGCCTCGGGATTTTCGCGGTCGAGGGTCGTGACCTTGGCGTTGACGAGGATCAGGTCGGTCATGGCGGCATTTCCTTGGGCTGCGAACAGGGAGGACGCGGCGGTGGCGGCGAGCCCGGCGAGCGTCTGGCGGCGGGTGGGCATCATGGCTTGTGGTCCGGGGCCGGGGCTGCGACCGTGCTGGCCGGGGCGCCGATCCAGTGCCGCGCCACCGGCACCGCTTGCTCGCCCAGCAGGATGCCGAACAATCCGACCAGCGCGATCACCGGCGGCGCGGGCGATTTGACGCCGAGGAGGCTGTAGACGATGCCGACCAGCAGACCGGCACCCAGCGAGAGAAGATAGGGTTTCATCGGACAGCCTCCTCAGGCAGGTTCGGAGGGATCAGCTGCGCACGAAGGCGAGCAGATCGGGGTTGATGACGTCGGCGTTGACGGTCAGCATCCCGTGGCTGAATCCCGGATAGATTTTCAGCGTCGGGTTCGGCAGCAGCTTGGCCTGCAGTTCGGCCCCCTGATGATAGGGCACGACCTGATCGTCATCGCCCGCCAGGACCAGCGTCGGGACGGTCATCGCCTTCAGATCGTTGGTCTGGTCGGTTTCCGAAAAGGCCTTGATGCCCGCATAATGCGCCTGGGCGCTGCCCATCATGCCCTGGCGCCACCAATTGGCGATCACGCCCGGCTGCACGGTCGCGCCTTCGCGGTTGAAGCCGTAGAACGGCCCGGCGGCGACATCATGAAAGAATTGCGCGCGGTTGGCCGCGGTGCCCTCGCGGAACCCGTCGAACACGCTGATCGGAAGGCCGTTCGGATAGGCCTCGGTCTTGGCCATGATCGGCGGCACCGCACTCACCAATACCGCCTTGGCGACGCGGCCCTGCGGGATGCCATATTGTGCGACATAGCGGGCGACTTCGCCGCCGCCGGTCGAATGGCCGATATGCACCGCATTGGTCAGGTCGAGGTGGCGGGCGACCGCGTCGGCATCGCTGGCATAATGGTCCATGTCATGGCCGGTGCCGATCTGGCTGGAGCGGCCATGCCCCCGCCGGTCGTGCGCGACGACGCGGTAGCCTTCGTTGAGGAAGAACAGCATCTGGGTGTCCCAGTCGTCCGACGACAACGGCCAGCCATGGTGGAACACGATCGGCTGCGCGTTCTTGGGGCCCCAATCTTTGTAGAAGATTTCGGCGCCGTCCTGCGTGGTCACATAGGTCATGGGTCGTTCCTTTCGCGTCTTGTGTGGGGGGATGGGATCAGGCGTGGCCGCCTTCGGAGGCGCCGAACATCGCCTTGGCGTAGGTGACGCCCAGGCCGTAGGCACCGCCCCATTTCTTCGCGATGCCGGTGGTCGACTCGTAGGTCTCGGTGCGCGCCCAGTCGCGTTGCAGTTCGAGCAGATATTGCAGCGCGGTCATCGGCTTGGCGCCGAGCTGGATCATCCGCTGTACCGCGCGCTCATGCGCCTCGACCGAAATGTCGCCGCAGGCATCGGCGATGAAATAGACGTCGAAACCCTGGTCGATCGCGGAGGCGACGGGGCCGACGATGCACACGCTGGTCCACAGCCCGGCGAACACGATCCGGTCCTTGCCGATCCGGTTCACCTCATCGATCACGGCGGCGTCTTCCCAGGTGTTCATGCTGGTGCGGTCGAGCATCGGCTGGCCGTCGAACGCCTCGACGATCTCGTCGAACATCGGGCCGGAAAAGCTCTTTTCGGCGACCGTGGTCAGGATCGTCGGCACGCCGAACGACTTGGCGGCGCGGCTGACCAGCGCGGCATTGTTGCGCAGCAGTTCGGGCGCGATCGACTTGGTGGCGAAGGCCATTTGCGATTGGAAATCGATCAGGACCAGGCTGTGGTCCGTCGGCGAGAGCAGCGAGGAACCAGGGGTCGGGGTGGCTTTCGGCATCGTGTCTTCCTTCCTGTGTTTTTGAGCAACTTGGCTGATGTTGAGGGGAGATTATGCAGGACCGGCTTGGCGGAATATCCCGATAGTTTCGGCCTGTGCGTTCAAGAAAGTCGAATAGACGGTGAAGCGCTTCACTGGCGTGCGGCAGGCGCCATCACGGCGCGCAGCACGATGGCGAGGCCGATCAGATAGAGGAACAACAGCATCGCCAGCGTCCCGTCCGGCCCCATGGCAAGGCAGGCGAGCCCCACCAGCAGCAGCCCGCCGCCGCCGATCAGGATACGGGGGAACAGCGCGTCCCGGTCGGTGGGCGGCGACAGATCGTGTGGCATCAGCATGGGGAAAGCTCCTCGGAGGCGGGGGTGTGAAGATGATCGCGCAAGGCGGCTGCGATGACGCGCAGCGCGTCGGTGGCACCGGCCGCGTCGCGTAAGGGGGGTAACCAGGTGAAATCATGGATCATGCCGATGACCCGTGCGGCGGACAGGTCGACGCCCTGCGCCATCAGGCGGCGGCCCAACGCCTCGGTCGGTTCGGCAAAGGGGTCCGCCTCGGCGGTGAGCAGCAGCGTTCGGGGAAAGGCGAAGGGCTCGACCGTCAGCGCGGCCGGATCGATGATCGCGGCGGCTTTGGCCGCCAGATGCGTCGCCCGTTCGGCGTCCAGCCATTCCGTGCCCGCGACATCAGAGGGGTGCCCGAGCACCGGGGTCGCCAGGATGAGCAGCCGGATCGACCAGCCGGCGGGGCGCGCCACGACCAGCGCTAGCGCAAGGGCCGCGCCCAGGCCGTCGCCGCCAATCGCGATCGGACCCCGATCGGCCAGCGGCATCGCCGCGACCAGGGCGGCGGCACCCGACAGATCGGCATCGGCGATTCGATAGCGCAGGATCGCCACCCCGGCATCTTCGGCCAGCGCGCGAAGCGCGGGCAGCCGGTCCCCATCACGATCGGAGGCGACCTCCAGATACAGGAAAAGCGGCAGCGGCCGGTCGTCGCCCGCCGGACGAAGCGTTACGAGCGACGCCGCGCCTGGATCCTGCTGGCCGGCGCCTTCTTGCCAGCGATCCAGGAACGACTGGACGACGGGATCGAGCACGGGATGCTCGGCGACTGTCGAAAGCCGCACGGCGCGGGGCGGGACGACAGGGTTCGTGTCGTGAGGCACGGTTCAAGTCCTTCAAATCGTGTGTCGATCACTGACCGACTGACAAGAAGGACTATGGGCGCCGCACCCGATCCCCGCGAGTGAAGCGTCGTGAAGAGTCGTTAAGCGCCTTCGCGCCGCCAGGGCACGTCACCCCCGCCGCCCGCCGCGACTGCATACATCTCGGCCTGCATCCCGCTGACCCGATCGGGCGCGCGGGTGGCGGGATCGAGCGCCTGCCCATAGCCCGCGACGAAGCTGTGCCAGTGGTTGAGGCCATGGCGGGTCGTGCGCCGCGCCAGTGCTGCGATCCATTCGGCCGCCAGCTCACGTTGCTCCGCAGCGATCGCCACGGGAATGCAGCCGACTGCTAGCCCGTAACAGACCGACAGCGCATGATCGATCCGCTCGGCATCCTCGGCGCAATCGCGGGCAATGGCCATCGCGGACATCAGATCGCCCTCGGCCCAATGGAGTCGCATCAACAGGCTGAGCACCGCGATCTTGCCGTCGACTTGCGCATGGTTCGCATGGTTGGCGCGCTCGGGGGCGGCGTCGCCCGCCATCACCACCTCCAGCATGCGCCGCGATCCGGCGTGATCGCCTGAGAAATGCAGCGACAGGGCCAGCATGTGTGCCGCCGTCTGCCGATCCGCCAACGCGCCGTCCCCGCCGACCCGCGCATCGAAGCGTCGGGCGAAGACGAGGCTTTCGTCGTAGCGTCCGGCCAGGATGCTCTGCGCCCACACGCCCCACAGCGCGCGTAAGGCCAGGGGGGCGGAGCCGATCCCCTCGGCCAGCGTCAGCGCGCGGGCAAAGGCATCGGCCATCGCGGGCACCGGTCCCTCAGTATGCCAGAGGCCATGGCCATAAGCGGTCAGCAGTTCGACCTGCCGCGCAGGCTCCACCTGCCCCTCGGCCATGTTCGCGATGACTGCCTCGGCATAGCGCAGGAATTCAGCGGGCAGCGACAGGTGGAACCACAGGGGCGCGGCGGCGATGACCAGTTCCGCCGCCAGGCCTGCGTCCTTGCCTGCGCTCGCCCAGGCGATGGCGCTGCGCACGTCGTCGATCCGCACACTATATTCGGCCAGCCATTCGCGCGGGGCCTTGCCCTCCCAGGCGGTGGCGCTGTCGGCCAGCCCGCGCAGCAGCACATGCGCATGATCGCGCTGCGCCTGTTCGGCCATGCCGGTCGCTCGCAACCGCTCCTGTCCATAATGCCGCGTGGTATCCAGCAGACGGTAGCGCATCGACCCGGGCGATGGCGTCGCCACGACCAGCGACTTGGCGACGAGTTCAGCGAGCAGATCATCCGCCTCGAACCGGCTGATACCCGCCCCCGCTGCCATGGCCGCCGCATCCTCCGCATCGAAATGGCTGCGGAAGAGCGCGAGCCGGTCGAGCAGTTTCTGCAGCGGCGGGGCGAGCAGGTCGTAGCTCCAGTCGAGCGCGCCGCGCAGCGTCCGGTGGCGCGGCAAGGCCGTGCGCCGCCCGCGCGTCAGCAAGGCGAAACGATCGTCCAGCGCATCGGCGATCGCCTGCGGCGTCATCGTATCGATCCGCGCGGCGGCCAGTTCGATCGCCAGCGGAATACCGTCCAGCTTGCGACAAATGTCGACGACCACCGGCACGCTCTGCGCGTCGAGGCGGAAATCACTATTGGCGGCGCGGGCGCGTTCGTCGAACAAGGCGGGCGCGGAGAGCTGGGCAACCTGCTCCAGGCTGGTCGTCGCATGCTCGTCGGGCAATTCGAGCGCGGCGAGGCGGTGCACCCATTCGCCCTGCGCACGCAGCGGCTCATGGCTGGTGACGAGCAGCATCGCCTGCGGGGCACCATGCAGGACCGCCTCGGCGAGCGAGGCCGCGGCGTCTATGACATGCTCGCAATTGTCGAGCAGGATAAGGGAGGGGCGCTCTGCCAGCCTTGCCGCGATACGCTGGGACAAATCGGTGCCCGGTGCTGAAAGTTCCAGCGTGGTCGCCAACGTCGCCGCCACCATCGCGGCATCCGTCACGGGCGCCAGGTCGACAAACCACGCCTCGATCCCCATCGCCCGTACCAGCCGGCGACCGATCGCGGTCGCGGCGGTCGTCTTGCCGATCCCGCCGGGGCCGACGATCGAGATGAAACGCCGCTCCGCCAGTTCGTCGGCGATGGTCGAAATCACCTCCTCGCGCCCGAAGATCCGGCCGATCGAGGCGGGCAGCCGGCACACGCGACGCTCGGCCGACGGGGTCATATGCTCACCCCCCAATCGTTCGACCGGGAGGGCCAGACGATAGCCTCGCCCGGCATCCGCCACGATCGTCGCTTCGCCGTCCGGCATCGCCAGCGCCTTGCGCGCGGCGGACAGGTGAACACGAATCGCGCTGTCGTCGATCGCCTGGTTGGGCCACACGCGATCGATCAGCGCATCACGCGCCACCAACTGCCCCTCCGCCTCGACCAGCACCGCCAACAGGTTGAGCGCTCGGCCGCCCAGCTTCAGCGGCACTCCGTCACGGGTCAACGCCAGGTGCGGAACGTCCATCTGAAAGGGACCGAAACGATAGCGGGCGCCGGTCATGGCATGATGGAACCTTTTGCGGGTGATCGATCATGCTTCTCTAACCACGAGACATTTCATTGAGAATATTCTGTTTTCGGCTCGATGAGGAAGGTGCGCAATCGTGGCACCAGAAAGTCCAGCACTGCGCGGGTCCGCTTCGGCAACCGCCGCCCACCAAGGTATAGGGCTGCTACCTGCTCCTCATCACCGACGCCGTGATCGGCCAGCACTTCCACCAACCGGCCGGCCGCCAGATCATCGCGGACATGATATTCACCCAGCCGGGCAAGGCCCGCGCCCGCAACTGCCAGTCGCCGAACCGTCTCGCCATTATTGGCGAGCAGATTGCTCGTCACCATCCGGTCGATGATGCGACCGCCGGTCCGCATCGGCCAGACCGGCTGCGCCCGTTGAAAGTTGAAGCCGAGGCAATTGTGCCGATGCAGGTCGGCCACGTGGCGCGGCGTACCGGCGCGCGCCAGATAGGAAGGGGACGCGACGATCAGGCGCCGTGCACGCCCGATCACCCGTGCCGTCAGTGCGGAATCGCGTAGCCCCCCGACCCGGAAGGCGATGTCGGTTCGCTCCAGATACAGGTCCGTCATCGCGTCCGACAAGGAAAGGTCGATGACGATCGCGGGGTGCGCATCCCAGAAGGATGGCAGCAAGGGTTCGATGGCGAGCGTTCCGAACGCCACCGATGCGGAAATGCGCACCGTCCCTCTTTCGCTGGCGCTTCCCATCGCGAGATCACGTTCGAGCAGGTCGAGATCGCGCAGCATCTGCGTCGCACGCTCTTGATAGAGACGTCCCTCAGCCGTCAGCGACAGGC
Source organism: uncultured Sphingomonas sp. (assembly GCA_913777295.1). Taxonomy (GTDB): domain Bacteria; phylum Pseudomonadota; class Alphaproteobacteria; order Sphingomonadales; family Sphingomonadaceae; genus Sphingomonas. The sequence goes on from CAJYRU010000294.1 coordinate 15,886, forward strand.
GCCGCGTCGACCGCTCGACCAATTGCACGCCGAGCCGCTCCTCCAGCCGCGCGATCAGCTTCGATATGGTCGAGGGCGTCATCGTCAGCCGTCGCGCCGCCCCCGAAAAGCTGCCGGTTTCGGCGACGGCCACGAAGACCTGCATTTCGCCAGCGCGGTTATCCATGCGATCTCACTTATGACTTGAGTTCACAACTCAAATGGCCCGTGCCTCTGTTATCAACCACTTAGTCCATCTCCAAATTCCTGAGTGACGGGCGTTGCGACGCTCCTTGCAAACGGAAAGGCTATAAAATGGACCTCGAACTGAAGGGAAAGACGGCGCTCGTCACCGGCGCGACGGCCGGGATCGGCCTTGCGATCGCGCGTCGCTTGGGCTCGGAAGGGGCCGACGTCGTCATTAGCGGGCGCCAAACGGCGAAGCTGGAGGCGGCAGCGGCGGACATCGGCGCGCGCGGGATTCTGGCGGACCCGGCCACGGCGGAAGGCGCGGAGACGTTGATCGCGGCAGTTCCGCAGGTCGACATTCTGGTCAACAATCTCGGCATCTATGAGGCCAAGCCGTTCGGTGACATCACCGATGCGGACTGGCGTCGCTTCTTCGAGATCAACGTGCTGTCCGGTGTGCGACTGGCTCGTGCCTATTTCCCCGGCATGATCGCCCGCAATCAGGGGCGGATCATCTTCATCGCCAGCGAATTCGGCGTGATGGTGCCGTCAGACATGATCCATTACGGCATGACCAAGACCGCCCAGCTTGCCATCTCCCGTGGTCTTGCCGGACTCACGAAGGGCACCGCCGTGACGGTCAACACGGTCATGCCCGGCACGACCCGCTCAGAGGGAATCGTCGACTTCCTCAAGAGCGTCGCCGATGATCCGCACGCCCCGATCGAGGAGATCGAAAGCAACTTCTTCGCTCGCGACCGCGCGACCTCGCTGATCCAGCGCATGATCGAGCCCGAGGAGATCGCCACCATGGTCGCCTATCTCGCCAGCCCTTTGTCGGCGGCGACCAATGGCGCGGCCCTTCGTGTCGACGGAGGCATCACGCCGACGATCGTCTGAGCCGATGCAACGGGCTGGCCGCTGCGCGCGCCAGTCCGTTGCAGCAGAGGGCCATGATCGATAGCACCAAGGGCAACAGGGAGCTTGGGCCATGGAATCGATCGGGCGTGATCTCAATGAGATGCAGCGGATGCCGCTCGCTCCCGCGCATGTCGGGGCGATCCGTGCCGCGGGTGTGCAGAAATGCTACGCGGCGGGCGAATGGCTGGCGGAGATTGGAACGCCGGTCGACCGGTTCGTCTATGTCGAGGCAGGCGAGGTCGAAGTAGTGAACCCCTTCACGGGTGAGCGGCTGCGGCCCTCGACGCTGGGACCGACCCAGTTCATGGCTGAAATCCCTCTCCTGTCGGGCGGGAATTGGTCGATGGCGATGCGCGCGGCCGTCGACACGCGGGTCGTGGAGGTGCCGCGCGACCGCATCCTGCACCTGATGTCGGCGATCCCCGAGATGTCCGACATCATCATCACGGTTCTGGCGGCACGCCGCAGACGACAGTTGGAGTCCGGCGATGCCATGCTTGTCTTGGTCGGCGAGGAAAAGGATCGCGCCATCCGCCAGATCGCCGAGTTCGCCGCACGCAACCGCATTCCCCATCGCTCCCATCCGCTGGGCAGCGCCCAGGCCGCGGAGGTGGCGACGAGCTGCGGCACGCCGCAGGATAGGCCGTTGGTGGTGTTCGGCCGCGATCTGGTTGTCACCGATCCGACGCCGGAAACCATCGCACGCCTCTTGGGCATCGAGCAGGACCTGCCCGACGATGCCGAATTCGACGTTCTGATCATTGGCGCGGGGCCAGCCGGTGTCTCCGCTGGCGTCTATGCGGGAGCGGAAGGGTTACGGGCGCTGGTCGTGGACGAAACCGCGATCGGGGGACAGGCTGGCACCTCAAGCCGAATCGAGAACTATATGGGTTTCCCGACCGGCATCTCGGGCGGCGACCTGGTCTGGCGCGGTGAGATCCAAGCGATGAAGTTCGGCACCCGCTTCGTCATGCCCCGGCGGGTGGCATCGCTCGAACAGCTCGACGACGGCGGCTTCTGCGCGCACTTTTCAAACGGACAGCGCATTCGTGCCGCGTCCGTGGTGGTAGCGACCGGGGTGCAATATCGCCGACTGCCGCTTGATCGGCTGGTGGAACTGGAGGGGGCGGGCATCTATTATGCGGCGACCGAGAGTGAGGCGCGCTTCTGCCGCGATGCCGATGTCGTCGTCATCGGGGGCGGGAATTCGGCTGGGCAGGCCGCGATGTATCTTAGTCGAGTTGCCCGCCACGTACGGCTGTTGGTGCGTGGCGACACACTGGCGACGTCGATGTCGCATTATCTGTCCAGTCGGCTGGAGGCCGATCCTGCCATCACCATCGAATATGGCGCGAAGGTCACCGAACTTCACGGCGACACGACGCTGGAGGCCGTTACGATCCGCAACGACGCCGGTCTTCGCACCCTGCCGACCTGTGCGATGTTCGTCATGGTCGGCGCGGTGCCGAACACCCATTGGCTCGCCGACCTCGTCGCCCTGGACGACAAGGGGTTCATCCTGACAGGTGCCTCCGCTGGCGCCACATCGGCTTATGCCACGTCGCGTCCCGGCATCTTCGCGGTCGGCGACGTACGATCGGGCTCGGTCAAGCGCGTGGCCTCGTCCGTCGGCGAAGGCTCCGTCGTCATCTCGAAGGTGTGGGAGCACGTCCGAACCTAACGTGTCGTCGCCCGGATACCTGTGGGAAGCATATAGGGCGGGCAATAACGATATTCGGTCGTCGGACCGCGGGTCTTGATGTCGAAGGTGAGCGCATCGCGGATGCCGACCGTCTGGCGCTCGACGAAACGCGGTGCCGGACCTGCGCCAGCGTCGATGCAGGACTGGCTGACCTCATAGCGGTCGCCACGGCGAGACAGGATGCGTGCGCGGCATTCGCGAGTGTGAGGCGTACTGATGCCACGCCCGTCATATTGCCGGATCGCGGCATTGGGTGCCGATGCGCAGGCGGTTCCCTTCTGGACATAGATGCCGGGCTTCAACCGATAGACACCGCCCGGCTTTGGCGACGTATCGACGCTGGCCGTCGCCGCCGTGGTTCCCGTAAGCATGCCGATGGCGAGAATGATGGTCGATAGGCGCATGATGACGCTCCCTGCTAATGGCGATCCATCCTTAGGAAAGCGAAGCTGAACGAAAGGCGCAGGGCGGCCCCGATCCGTGTGCGGTTTTCCAACAACGCCGCTGCGCTTGTAAACTTTCTTGTGCCAGCAATGCGGGCGTATCTCCGCGTGGTTCCAGCGGAAAATGCGCTATGCCCCAATGCCGAATGGCATCATCACCGAGCCTTAGCGATACCAACGCCGTGGCGATCCCGGGCCCCTTTCGCCTGATCGCCAGCCGACGGCGCGCCCGCAAAGAAGAGGTGCGCCCGAGCCCTTCTGCGGCGATTCCCGTTAATCGCCGGGCAGACCGACGTGCTGCTGGACTTGATTTACCCGCCTGATCGCGACGAGTTGGATCAGCACGGCGGCGGCGGAGAGGATCGCGCCCAGAAGGACGACTGCGCTCCAACCGCCAGCCTGCCATGCGACCGTCACACCGGCCGAACCCGCCGCGCCGCCCAGGAACATGGCCCCCATGAAGATCGTGTTCAGCCGCGCGCGGGCGTCGGGCCGCAGCGCGTAGACGATATGCTGGTTGGAGACGAGTGCGCTCTGCACGCCGAAATCGAGCAGGATGACGCCGACGATCAGGCCGGCGATTGATCCGACGGCTCCGAACACGCCCCAAGCGACCAGGGTCAGCACCGCGCTGAACAGGATGACGCGCTGCGGTCCGCGACGATCGGCGATCCTGCCTGCGACAGGCGCAGCCAGCACCCCGACCGCTCCGACGATCCCAAACAGCCCTGCCGCGGCCGCGCCGAGCGAGAAGCTCGGTTCCTGAAGATGCAGCGCCAAAATTGTCCAGAACGCGCTGAAACCGGCAAACAGCAGCGCCTGGGTCAACGCCGCCTTGCGCAAGGCGGCAAATTCCGACCAGAGGCCACCGAGCGATCGCAGCAGCGATCCATAGCTGTGCGTTGTGTCCGGAGCGCTGTGGGGCAGCATCCATTGCATCAACGCGCCCGCCCCAATCGCCATCGGCACGCCGAGCCAGAACATCTCGCGCCAACCACCATATGTTGCGACGAAACCCGCCAGCGTCCGGCTGAGCAGGATACCGCATAGCAATCCGGCCATCACCGTGCCCACCGTCGCGCCGCGACGCTCCGGCGTCGCCAGATGCGCGGCAAGCGGCACGATCTGCTGCGCGACGGTCGACAGCACGCCGACGAGCAGCGAGGCAAGGACTACCATCGCCGCACTTGGGGCGATCGCCGCGATCGCCAGAGCGACGGCCAAGCCGCCGAACTGGATGACGATGAGGCGCCTGCGCTCGATCAGGTCGCCCAGCGGGACCAATAGGAACAGCCCCGCCGCATAACCGAGCTGCGTTGCGGTCGGTACGAACCGGGTCAAGGAAGCGGGAAGATCCTTTTCCATGATCCCCAACATCGGCTGATTGTAATAGATGTTGGCGACCGCGACGCCCGCCGCGACCGCCATCACGAGGTTCAACCCCGGCCGAAGCTTCGTTTTTTCGTTGACGTTATTGATGGGTGCGGTGGGCGTCATATGATCCTCCTGCATGCGCATCTGCCCATCTGGACCTTATCGCGCGAAAGCATAAGTAGCTTCATCTGATCAGACGGTTTATCATCAGGCGATATGCTGGATCTCGCTGACATTGCTGTGCTGGTCGAAGCCGTCCAGCAGGGCAGTCTCTCTGCGGCAGGGCGCCGGCTCGGCTTGACCCCGGTCATCGCATCGCGGCGGCTGGCGGCGCTCGAAGCTGAGATCGGTGCCCGGCTCGTGCATCGGACAACCCGTTCCCTGTCGCTTACACCGGATGGCGAGGCATTCCTGCCTCATGCCAAGGCCATGCTCGCGCATGCCGAGGATGCGCGAGCGGCGGTTGCCAGTGGGGGCACGGGCACCGTTGGGTTGCTGCGGGTAGCGGCATCAGTTCCGTTCGGACGAAAGGTCCTGACGCCAATGCTGGTCGGCTTTCTCGCCCAGCACCCGCGGCTCAAGGTAGAGTTGCTACTCAGCGATGCCGTGGCCGATATCGTCGCGCAGGGTGTCGATGTCGCGATCCGCTTCGGGGACTTACGCGACAGCAATCTGATTGCCCGCCGCCTGGCTACCAATGCAAGGGGGCTTTACGCCGCCCCTGCCTATTTGGCGATGCACGGCACTCCGACCAAGGTTGCTGACCTACGCGATCACGAGTGTCTCGCCGTCGCTAGCGGACAGCAGTGGACATTCGAACGATTGGGCAAAACCGTTCGTCAGTCGATCAGCGGCCGCTTTGCTGCGGACAGCGTGGAGGCGCTGCATGAGGCGAGTATTCGCGGCCTCGGTATAGCCCAATTATCGGAATGGAATGTGCGCGAAGACGTCGCTGCAGGGCGGCTTCAGCATGTCACGCTGACTGATGGAGCTGTGCCTGATCACGGCATATGGGCCGTGCTGCCAACCAGACGTCTTACTCCGCAGAAGGTGCACCTCTTCCTCAAAGCAATGTCCGACCATCTTTCTTAATCTTAAATGCTTCACCTGTTCATTTGACGTGATCATGGACTGATCGAGGTTCAGGATTAATTGATCATTGCCGGAAGAAGACGGCGGCAGCGGGGACGGCGGCGGAGAAGAAGGTGTTCGGGCTGCGGCCTTACGCCCGCTTTCGAAACTTGCCCTTGATGACGGCACCACCGATCCGGAGTTGATCGAGATAATCCGACCACCACTGCGCCATGCGCACCCGTTCCGCCCAGTGCGCGCCGCGATGATAGGCGGCGCGCACCTTGTCCTTCTCGCCATGGGCCAGCGCGCGCTCGATGGCGTCGGGATGCCACAGCCCTGACTCGTTGAGGAGCGTGCTGGCCATGGCGCGGAAGCCGTGGCTGGTCATCTCGTCATTCTCGAACCCCAGGCGGCGCAATGCGACGTTCAGCGTGTTGTCGGAGATGCAGCGCTTGGTGGTATGAAGCGCCGGGAAGAGGAATTCGCGGTCCCGCGCCAGCGACCGCAGATCCTGCAACAGGAACAGCACCTGCCGGGACAACGGCACAGCATGCGGCTGCTTCATCTTCATGCGCTCGGCCGGCACGCGCCAGACCTTTTCGGCGAAGTCGATCTCGCTCCACTTCGCCTGCCGCAGCTCACCCGGGCGCAGGAAGACATGCGGCGCGATCCTGAGTGCATGCAGGGTCTCGGGCCGGCCCGTGTACCCGTCAATTGCGCGCAGCAGGTCGCCGACCTTCTTGGGCTCGACGATCGCCGCATGATGCTTGACCCTGGGAACAGTAAGGGCGCCGCGCAGGATGTCGGCTGGATTGCGCTCGGTGCGCAGCGTCGCGAAACCATAGCGAAAGACACGGCCGGCAAAGGAGCGTAGCCGAAGCGCCGTCTCATGATGCCCGCGACGCTCGACCCGCTTCAGCACGTCGAGAAGCTCATGCGGGGTGATCGCCGCGATCGGACGCTTGGCGATGCCATCGAGTAGTTCGAGGAACCAGCGCGCTTTCTTGATGGTGGCAGGGGAACGGCCCTCGCGCTCCATCTTCTCGATATATTCCCCGGCGACGAGCGCGAACGTCGTCTGCGCCGCCAGTTCGGCCTTCAGCCGCC
>CAJYRU010000295.1 GCA_913777295.1 uncultured Sphingomonas sp.
ACGCATTCCGTAGCACGGATGGTATTTTCACCATCACCAAGGCATCTGAACTGCTCATAGGACGCAGATAACTGACGGCCTAGCCCTGTCCCGATATTCGATCGATTCCGAGAACGCCCGCGTAGTCTCGCTGGTCGTTCCCATTCGGGAACAGAGTGTCAGCGCTCATTTGCAGGCCGTGCCCATCGGCGCATAAGGTCGCATCGGGGACAGAGGTTGGGAATATATGGACACCCGCATAGCGTCACTTGATGATGCGGCAGCTATCAGCCGAGTGCTGCGCGAGATAATCGCGCATACAGGTCGAGAACGACCCAACGATGAAGCGTTCGTAGCCCGGCAATATATCGCCAACCCGGCCAGTATTCGTTGCACGGTAGCGATTGACGACGAAGGGGATGTTATCGGCTTTCAGTCCTTGGTTCGAGCTGAAGCGAACAACCGTTACGACGTGCCGGCGGGCTGGGGGATCATCGGCACCCACATCAGTCCGCGCGCACATCGGCAAGGCGTAGGGAGCGCGCTGTTTCGATCTAGCCGGGAAGCGGCGGAAGAAGCGGGACTAGAGAAGATCGATGCCTACATCGGCGCCGATAACCCTTCCGGCCTTCGCTATTATGAGGCGATGGGCTTCCAAACCTACCGTGCGCCAGAAGGCATCGTGCAGAAGGTCTACACGGTCGGCTAGCACCAGCCTGCGCGCCCCTTTTCCGTTATTCGATCGATTCTAAGAACACCTGCGCCGTCTCGTTGGCCGTTCCCCGTCGAGACGAGTGAAGCGCGTACGGGAGTGCCCTTATCGATCGTCCCTGACTAAAAGGGGCGGATGAGGCCAGAAGGCGAGAGGCTGTCAGGAGCACAAGCCTCGAGCGCGGGCATAACGGAGCTACGCCATGCCGGGACGAACTTCAGCATCTCGCTTCATGGTTATGCTGGCCGCCATCACCGCAATGCCGGTTCCCGCTCAACAGCGACCTAGTACGTCACCGCCCCCAGCGGGGCGTGGCGTGGCTTCGATCGATCCCGAGGCGCAGAACAAGTGGATCGATATGGAAGGCGACGCCGATGGCCTCGTCATCATCCCGATCGTGCTGAATGGTCAGCGGCTTATGGCGATGCTCGACACCGGGGCTGCGACGACCATGGTGGACGCGGGTTGGGCTACGCGCCACGGCATGAAATACCAGCCCTATAATAACGTTACTGGGATGGGCGGCACGGCGGTGCAAACCTATATCGCGCCTATAGAGACGCTGCAGATGGCGGGTTTCCATCAAGCAGGTGGTGCCATTCAGGTTGCCGATTTAAAGCCGCTGTCATCCACGGCAGAGACACCGTTGGATGCCGTGATCGGTGCGGATTTTCTGGCGGCCTACGCCGTTACGATGGACTTCGACCACCGTCGCGTCCGCTTTCAGCCAAGCGGATCGCCTCGCCCAGCGGGCAGCGTCATGCCGGTTGAACCGCGCGGCAAAGGCCGGGGCTTTTCCACAAGGATTGTCATCGGCAAGCGCGTGCTATCGCCCGTCATGGTCGATACGGGTGACGACTCCAGCCTGGCGATCACAAAGAACGCTTGGGACACATCGGATGCGCCTCTTCACATGACGGACATCGCCTCAGTCGGGTTGAGCGGCGATATGATCCTGTCGGAAATCGGCCGCGTCGACGGGGTCCAGTTCGGCGGGCAAGTGCTCGACAGGGTGCCGGTGACGTTCGAGCCAACTTCTTTGGTTGCGGGAGACGAAGGGCGATTAGGGATGAAATTGCTCGACCGATTCAACGTGTTTCTGGACCTGGGACAAAAAGTGATGGTGTTGTCGCCCCGTGCCGTCGGCCCGTCGCCAGATCCGGTGACGATGTCGGGCATTCAGGGCATGTGGTCGGATGCCGGAATGCGGATCGTCCACGTCATGAAGGGCTCACCTGCCGAAGCGCTCGACCTGCGTCCCGGAGATCGCATTTGCGCAATCGATGGGACGAAGGTTACGGCAAATGCACCAGCGGCGTTGAGGCAATGGAGTTGGGGGCCGGCCGGCAGGACAGCCCTGCTGGCGATGTGCGATGGTCGCGCCATTTCGATCACGTTGAAGGAGTTCTACTAACACATTGCTATCGCAAAGCGCGTCAGCGCGACACCGGCCAGAGACGAGTAAGGCGAAACTTCTCGTTTTCCCATCCCAACGGGAATGCCCCGACCGTCTCGCGGGCCGTTCCCAATCGAGAATGACATTACCTTTCCAAAGCGAATGTCGCCCGGATGTCGCCGATCAGCGCCGCAGGATTTTCCATCGCGGCGAAGTGGCCGCCACGATCGGGCTGGGTGTAGTGAAGCAGTTTGGCGAACCTCTTCTCCGCCCAGCGACGCGACAGCCGCAGCGCCTCGCGCGGGAACATGCTGACGCCCGATGGCACCGGGATCGGATCGCTTGGCATACCTCCCTGCGCCTGCGCATTGTCCCAGTAGAACCTTATCGAGCTGGCCCCGGCATTGGGCAGCCAGTAGAGCATGATGTCATCGATCATATGATCGAGCGGGATCACCCGCTCCGGCTTGCCCCCGCTGTCGGTCACGTCCTGGAACAGGGCGTAGATCCAGGCCGCGAGACCGACCGGGGAGTCGGCCAGTGCGAAGCCGACGGACTGCGGGCGGGTGTTCTGCAGCTTCATGTAGCCGGACTGTTCGG
>CAJYRU010000296.1 GCA_913777295.1 uncultured Sphingomonas sp.
CTGCCGTGCCAGGGCGTCACCAAGTCCGAAAAGGGCGAAAAGCCCGGCAGCTGGGTCGCCACCTGCCAGGAAGGATCGCGCCACATCATCACCTTCGGCGCGAACGGCATGGCGAACGTGACCAGCTTCACGCCGCAACCGCCGGCGCAGCGGTAAGGCTAGGCTCCACCGTATCCCCGCGCAGGCGGGGATCCAGGACCACGATCGCGACGGCGGCGTTCGGCGCTCTGGACCCCCGCCTGCGCGGGGGTACGGTTCATCAAGCCTATCGCGGCTCGAACACCGACCACCCGGTCCGCTGCACCAGCCGCTCCAGCGCCAGCGTGCCCAGCTGCGAATTGCCCCGCTCGTTCAGCCCCGGCGACCACACCGCGATCGATGCGATCCCCGGCGCGATCGCCAAGATGCCGCCGCCGACGCCGCTCTTGCCCGGCAGCCCGACCCGGAACGCGAACTCGCCCGACCCGTCATAATGACCGCAGGTCAGCATCAGCGCGTTGATCCGGCGCGCCCGCTGCGCCGACACGACATTGCGCCCGGTGGTCGGATTGACCCCGCCCGCCGCCAGATAGCGCCCGGCGAGCGCCAGTTGCCGACAGCTCATCGCCAGCGCGCACTGATGGAAATATACCCCCAGCGTGACATGCGGATCATGGTGGAGATTGCCGAACGCCCGCATGTAGCTGGCCAGCGCGAGGTTGCGGAACCCCGTGTCCTGCTCCGCCTTCGCCACGGTTTCGTCGATGAAGATGCCGTCCTCGCCCGCCGCTGCACGCACGAAGCGCAGCAACTCGCCCAGCGCCTCGCGCGGTTCGTGCCGGCCGAGCAATATGTCGGCGACGACGATCGCCCCGGCATTGATGAACGGATTGCGCGGGATGCCGTGTTCGCTTTCCAGCTGCACGATCGAATTGAACGCACTGCCCGACGGTTCGCGCCCGACTCGCTTCCACAACTGATCCCCGACCGCGCCCAGCGCCAGCGTGAGGGCGAACACCTTCGACACCGACTGGATCGAGAAGCTCTCCTCGGCGTCGCCCGCCAGGTGGCAGGTGCCGTCCGCCTCGATCACCGCCATCCCGAACCGCTTCGGATCGACGGCGGCCAGCGGCGGGATATAATCGGCCGGTGTTCCCCGATCCGGCGCATCGGCCATTTCGGCGGCGATGTCGGCGACGATCGCGGACAGGTCCATCGGCGTCAGGCGATCGTGTCGACAAAGGCGCGCGGCACGCGCAGCACCGTACCGTGGCGCGCCTCCTTCGGGAATTTCACCCGCGCCGTCTCGTCCCGCCATGTCACGAAGTCGGTGGTCGATGCCGCGCCGAAATGGCCCTGTTCGTACACGTCGTAATAGACGACCGCGCGGCCATCGATCCACACCGCGCTCGGCCCCTCGGTCATGGTCGGGCTGAACGGCTTGCTCGCCGGCCCGAACGGCCCGGTCGGCGACGCTGCCGAACTGCTGACCACCCAGCGGCGCTGTTCGACGTCGTGCGTCTCGTCCTTGTAGATCATGCGATAGCCGCCCTGCGGCAGCTTCAGCAGGGTGAAGTCGATCGAATCGAACCCCGGATCGAACAGCAGCTTCGTCGGCGAGAAGGTACGGAAATCGCGGGTTCGGGTGTAGTAGGGGCGCAGCTTCAGCCCGTCGAACCGCTCGCCCGGCGTCGCGCCATATCTGCCGTCGATGCTGCTCGACCAGAAGATCATGAAATCGCGCCGCTGCGGGTCATAGACCGTCTCTGGCGCCCAGCTGTTGCGGACGCCCTTGAACGCGGTCATCACCGGGATCGTCTGCTGCGCCGACCAGTGCATCAGGTCGCGCGAGGTCGCATGGCCGATGACCGGCCCGAACCAGTCGCTGGTCCACACCAGATGCCACAATCCATCGGGCGCGCGGCACAGATGCGGGTCACGCATCAGCTTGTCCCGGCCGACTTCCGGCGTCAGGAACCCGCGCCCGCCCCCCAATGGCGTGAAGACGAACCCGTCGTCACTCCGCGCCAGTTTCAGCCCCGCGCGCCCCTCGTCCTTGTCGGTGAAGTAGCTCAGCAGGAACACATCGTCCCCGCGCGGCGTGGCAAGGGCGGGCAGGGCGGCGGTACCGATCGTCGCACCGGCGGCTGCCAGCAAGTCCCGCCGCGTCAATCCGTGCATCGCGCCTCTCCCGTTCGTTCGCATCGTCGCTATCGTGCGCGGACCGCTTTGCAAAGCCGTCGTCACGACGACGCGTCCGAAATCCGGCGCGCGGTTTCCATCCCGGCGCGGACATGGCACGACGGGTTCGGGACAACGGGCCGGGGGAACAGATGCAGGAACCGATCAGCCAGCGGACGCCGCCGACATTGCTGTTGCGCGGCACCTTCAGCCAGAAGCTGCGCATCTACCTGTTCTGCTACTGCACGGCGGTCATCGCCGCGACGGTGGTCGGTATCCTCGTCCTGCCGATCTGGCTGGTGATCGGGCCGTATTGGGTGAAGCGCTATCATGCGGCGCTGCGCTGCGAGGTGACCGATCGCAACGTCGTGATCGGCAAGGGGCTGCTGTTCCGGCGCGAACTCACCATCCCGCTCGACAAGATCCAGGACATCTCGATCCGCGAAGGGCCGTTGCTGTCGGCGTTCGGGTTGCTGCAACTCCGTATCGAAACCGCCGGCCAATCGAGTTCGCCCGGCGGCAAGTCCGATGCCGATCTGGTCGACCTCATCGACGCCCGGACGCTGCGCGACCGCATCCTCGAACAGCGTGATGTGCTGGCCGTCCCCGATGCCGCACCGATCGACAGCGACCGCCAGATCCTGACCGACATGCGCGACGCGCTGCTGCGGATCGAGGCGCTGCTGGCGACGCGCTGATCGGCTCAGGCCAGCCCCTTCAACCGGTAGAGCGCGTCCATCGCCTCGCGCGGCGACATCGCGTCCACATCCAGTGCGGCGAGGGCGTCGCGCAAGGTGTCGACCGGCGCTTCCTCCACCGGAGCCATCGCGGCGAACAGCGGCAGGTCGTCCAGCCCCGCCGCGATCCCGCCGGTCTTCGCCTTGCCCGCCTCCAGCTTCGCCAGCACCGCCGTCGCCCGTTGCAGCGTCGCCGGCGGCAGGCCGGCAAGGCGCGCGACGGCGATGCCATAGCTGCGATCCGCCGGCCCCTCGGCCAGTTCGTGCAGCAGGACCAGGTCGCCCTTCCACTCGCGCGCGCGGACATGGTGCAGCGACAGCGCGTCGCACCGCTCGGCCAGCCGGGTCAGCTCGTGATAATGCGTCGCGAACAGGCAACGGCAGCGATTATCCTCATGGATCGCCTCGACCACCGCCCAGGCGATCGCAAGCCCGTCATAGGTCGAGGTGCCGCGCCCCACCTCGTCGAGGATGACGAACGACCGCGCCGTCGCCTGCGCCAGGATGGCGGCGGTCTCGACCATCTCGACCATGAAGGTCGATCGCCCGCGCGCCAGATTGTCCGACGCGCCGACCCGGCTGAACAACCGGTCGACCAGCCCGAGCGTCGCAGACGTCGCCGGCACGAAGCTGCCCGCCTGTGCCAGCACGACGATCAGCGCATTCTGCCGCAGGAAGGTCGACTTGCCGCCCATGTTCGGCCCTGTGACCAGCCACAGCCGCGAGGATTCGGACAGGCGGCAGTCGTTCGCCACGAACCGCCCGCCGCTCTTCGCCACCGCGCTCTCGACCACCGGATGCCGCCCGCCGACAATGTCGAGACAGGCATGATCGACCAGTTCCGGCCGCGCCCAGCCGCCCTCGGCCGCGCGTTCGGCCAGCGCCGCCGTCACGTCGATCCGGGCGAGCGCATCCGCCGTCGCGGCGATCGCCTCGCGCCTGTCGAGTGCAGCCTCGGTAAACGCCTCCAGATGCGCCGCCTCCGCCGCCAACGCATGGGCGCCCGCCTGCGTGACCTTCAGCGCCGCCTCGTGCAGGTCGGGCGCGTTGAAGCGGACCACCCCGGCCAGCGTCTGGCGATGGGTAAAGCCGCTATCGGCCGCCATCAGCTTGTCGGCCGCCCGCGCCGGCACCTCGACATGATAGCCCAGCACGCCGTTATGCCGGATCTTCAGTGCCGAAATCCCGGTGCGTTCGCGATACTGCGCCTCCAGCGCGGCGATCGCCCGCCGCCCGCCAGCGCCAGTATCGCGCAGCGCGTCGAGTGCTGCGTCGAACCCTTCCGCCACGAACCCGCCCGCCGCAGCATCGATCGGCGGCATCGGCACTAGTCCGCGCGTCAGCAGGTCGATCAGCTCGCCATGCCCGCGCAGCCGGGGGGCAAGTTCGGCGATCAGCGGCGGCACGGCGGGCAGCTTGTCCAGCCGCTGCCCCAGCGTCCACGCCGCGCTCAACCCGTCGCGCAACTGCCCCAGATCGCGTGGGGAGCCGCGCCCCGCCGCGATCCGCCCCAGTGCGCGGCCGATATCTGGCAGCGCGCGCAATGTCGTGCGCAGTTCGTCGCGCAGGCCGGGATCGTCATGCGCCCAGCCGACCGCCGCCAGTCGCGCCTCGATCATCGGCCGGTCCATCAACGGCGCGGCGATATCGCTCGCCAGCAGTCGCGCACCGGCACCGGTCACCGTCCGGTCGACCTCGGCCAGCAGACTGCCCGCCCGCGCGCCGGCAGCCGTGCGGGTGAGTTCGAGGCTCTCGCGCGTCGCCGCATCGATCGCCATGCACTGCCCGTCGGCGGCACAGACCGGCGGGCGCAGAAACGGCAGCTGCCCCCGCGCAGTATGGTCGAGATAGGCGATCAACCCACCCGCCGCCGCCAGCGCCGCACGCGAAAACTGCCCGAACCCGTCCAGCGTCGCGACGCCATGCAGCGCCTTCAGCCGCGCCTCGCCGCCCGCACTGTCGAAATCGGCCTTTGCCCGCAGCAACGTCGCGACCTCGGCAAAGGCGGAGGTTTCCGCCGCGACCACCTCGACCGCCTGCAGCCGGGCAAGCGCGGCGGTCAGCCCGGTGGCGTCGGTCTCGATCACCTCGAACCGACCCGTGGAGACATCGGCGGCGGCAATCGCCACGCCGCCCGCCGCCTCACCGATGCACGCGCACCAGTTCGCCGCACGGGCATCAAGCAGCGCTTCCTCGGTCAGTGTGCCTGCGGTAACGACGCGCACGATGGCGCGCGCCACCAGCGCCTTCGACCCTCTGGCCTTCTTCGCCTCTTCCGGGCTTTCGACTTGTTCGGCGATGGCGACGCGGTGCCCCGCCTTGATGAGCCGCGCCAGATACCCCTCGGCCGAATGGACCGGCACGCCGCACATCGGAATCTTCGTGCCTTCATGCTCCCCGCGCGCGGTCAGGGCGATGTCGAGGCACGCGGCCGCGATCTTCGCATCGTCATGGAACAGCTCGAAGAAATCGCCCATGCGATAGAAGAGCAGGCAGTCGTCGGCCTCCGCCTTCAACGCCAGATATTGCTGCATCATCGGGGTGGGGGCGGGGGAATCGGACCCCTGAGCCTTGGTTGCCATCGCGCGGCGATACCGGCGCGGGCGGGCAAGGGCAATGTCGCCAAACCGCCCCAACACCCTTGCCCGATCCGCCTTCCCCTGCGTAAAGCCCATGGAAACGGGAGAGCGCCAGTGTCCGAAACCACCGACCAATTTTCCGAGCGCGAGGCGCTGCTGTTCCATTCCGAAGGGCGTCCGGGCAAGATCGAGATCATCGCGTCCAAGCCGATGGCGACGCAGCGCGA
>CAJYRU010000297.1 GCA_913777295.1 uncultured Sphingomonas sp.
GCCGGGGGCGGGCAAGACCACCGCCGTTGCCCCTGCGCTGCTCGCCGAACCATGGGCGACCGGCGAGATCCTGCTCCTCTCCCCCCGCCGTATCGCCGCGCGCGCCGCCGCCGAGCGCATGGCCGTGACCGTTGGCGAACCGGTCGGGCAGACCTTCGGCTACGCCACCCGCATGGACAGCAAGCGGTCGGCGGCAACCCGCTTGACGGTGATGACCGAGGGCATCTTCGTCGCCCGTATCCAGGCCGATCCCGAACTGGCGGGCGTATCGGCGGTGCTGTTCGACGAGGTGCATGAACGCAGCCTCGACAGCGATTTCGGCCTCGCCCTCGCGCTCGACGCGCAGGCGGCGCTCCGTCCCGACCTGCGCATCCTCGCCATGTCGGCGACGCTCGATGGCGAACGCTTTGCCGCGCTGATGGACGATGCGCCGGTGATCGAGAGCGAGGGCCGCTCCTATCCGCTCGAGTTGCGCCATATCGGCCGCAACGCCGAAGCCCGGATCGAGGATTCCGTCGCCGCCGCGATCCGCCGTGCGCTCGGCGAAGCGGAGGGCGGAATCTTGGCCTTCCTGCCCGGCGTCGCCGAGATCGAACGCACTGCCGAACGCATCGCGGTGCCCGATGGTGCGGTGCTGCACCGGCTACACGGCACGCTGCTCCCCGCCGAGCAGCGTGCCGCCATTGCTCCCGACCCGGAAGGACGGCGCAAGATCGTGCTGGCGACCAGCATCGCCGAAACCTCGCTGACCCTGGACGGCATCCGCATCGTCGTCGATTCCGGCCTCGCTCGCCGACCGCGCTACGACCGGGCGGCGGGGATGACTCGGCTGACGACCGAGCGCGCGTCGCAGGCCGCCGTCACCCAGCGCGCAGGGCGCGCGGCGCGACAGGGGCCGGGCGTCGCCTATCGCCTGTGGGAGGCCGCCGCGACCGCCGGACTGCCGCGCTTCGATCCGGCGGAGATATTGGAGGCCGACCTGTCGGCGCTGGTGCTGGAATGCGGCAAATGGGGCGTCACCGATCCGACGACGCTGCGCTGGCTCGATCCGCCGCCGGCCGCCGCGGTCGAGGAGGCGCGCGCCCGCCTCGCCACGCTGGATGCGATCGACGCGGACGGGCGGCCGACACCACATGGCCTCGCCATCGCCGCGCTACCGCTTTCCCCCCGGCTCGCCCATATGCTGATCCGCGCCGGGGAGGGCGGGTTCGCCGGGGCGGCTGCGGACGTTGCCGTCCTGCTGGGCGAACGGGGGCTGGGCGGCAACGACACCGACCTCGAGCAGCGCCGCCGCCGCTGGCGCACCGAGCGTGGCCAGCGGGCCGATGCATCGCGCCGCCTGGCCGATCGTTGGCGCAAGCTGGTCAAGGGCCGCGACGATCCGCCGGCCGATGCGCTGGCGAGGAGCGTCGCGCTGGCTTTTCCCGACCGGATCGCAAAACGGCGCGATGTCGCCGGCGAACGCTGGGCCTCGGTCGGCGGGCGCGGCTTCACGCTGGATACCGCTGCGCTTGGTTCCGCCGAATGGCTGGCGGTGGCCGAGACGCAGGGGCAGGCGGCGGGTGCGCGCATCCTGTCCGCCGTCGCGATCGATCAGGCGACGGTCGAGCAACTGTTCGGCGACCGCATCGAAACCCAGCGCAGCGTGACCTTTGATCCCGCCACGCGCGGCGTGGTTGCGCTGCGCGAACGCCGGCTGGGCGCGATCCGGCTGTCGTCCGGCCCCGATGCCGCCGCATCGCCCGACGAGATCGTTGCGGCGCTGGTGCAGGCGGTGCGTGGCGACCTGTCGCTGCTCCCCTGGGAGGGGGCGGAGACGCTGCGGCGGCGATCGGCCTATGTCGCGGCGATGCTGGGGCAGGATAATCCGCTGGGCGACGACGCGCTGGTCACGACGATCGGGGACTGGCTTCCGCCGCTGCTGACCGGCAAGCGTCGGCTGGATGCCGTGACCGGGCTGCACGATGCGCTGGAGCAGCAGGCGGGGTGGGACTGGATGCAGCAGGTGCGCCGCCTCGCCCCGGCACGCTTCGAAAGCCCCGCCGGATCGAGCCACGCGATCGACTATGCCGCCGAAGGAGGCCCCCGCGTCGAGCTGCGCGTACAGGCGTTGTTCGGCCTCGCCACCCATCCGATGGTCGCAGGCCAGCCGCTGACGCTCAGCCTGACCTCACCGGCCGGTCGCCCGATCCAGACGACGCGCGACTTGCCGGGCTTCTGGGCGGGGTCGTGGCGCGACGTGTCGAAGGAGATGCGCGGTCGCTATCCGCGCCATCCGTGGCCGGACGATCCGGCGGCGGCGTCGGCGACGCTCCGGACCAAGAAGGCGGATGCGCGGCGGGGGTAAACCTGCCACCCCGTTTGGTTCGAGCAGCTTCGAGCTTGTCGAGAAGCGTCCGTCGAGAACTTGGTCGTTTGAGGCAACCCCTTCTCGGCAAGCTCGAACCTGCGCTCGAAGCAAACGGGAGGGGGTTGGACGCGGGCGCTACCCCTCGCCATGCCCCTCGGCCAGATAGTCCTCCGACCGCATTTCCTCCAGCCGGCTGATCGTCCGGTCGAATTCGAACCGCCCGTCGCCCTTCGGGTAGAGGTCGCCCGGCTGCGCATCCGCCGCCGCGAGCAATTTCACCCGATATTCGTACAATGCGTCGATCAGCGTCACGAACCGGGCCGCCTCGTTGCGATTGTCGGGACCCAGCACCGGAATGCCGACCAGGATGACGGTATGGAACGCCCGTGCAATCGCCAGATAATCCGGCGCCCCCCGCGCCTCGCCGCACAGTCGCTTGAAGCTGAACACGCCGACGCCCTTCAGCGCCTTGGGCACATGCAGCGTCCTGCCCCCGCCGACATCGAGGTCGCAGGCCGGCACATGCGC
>CAJYRU010000298.1 GCA_913777295.1 uncultured Sphingomonas sp.
TCATCCCCGTATACGGGATCAGGCAGGATTTCCCGCTTTTCGGGACGACGACGACGAGCCATCAGATATTCCTTCAATCTTCAGCCGGTTCCCGAACCCGTCGGGGGCTTACTGGGGGTAGATGGACCTCAGGCCGCGCGAGTTACGCGCGGCGCAAGATCACTTCGGACGCTTGGCGCCGTACTTCGAACGCGACTGGCGGCGATCCTTGACGCCCTGCGTATCCAGCACGCCGCGCAGGACGTGGTAGCGAACGCCGGGAAGATCGCGCACACGACCGCCGCGGATCAGCACGACCGAGTGTTCCTGAAGGTTGTGGCCTTCACCCGGGATGTAGCTGATGACTTCGCGCTGGTTGGTCAGGCGAACCTTGGCCACCTTACGCAGTGCCGAGTTCGGCTTCTTCGGAGTCGTCGTGTAGACGCGGGTGCAGACACCGCGCTTCTGCGGGTTCTGGTCCATCGCAGGGACCTTCGACTTGGCCTTCTGCGGTTCGCGGCCCTTGCGGACCAGCTGGTTGATCGTCGGCATGAAGCCCTTCACCTTATCTTGCGGTTACTTTGCCGGAGCCGTTCCTGTCAGAAATGCGCAAAGGCCACGTGGGCGCAAACCCTCGGGGCCGATGTCTCCAGCAATGTTCAGCTCTTTGAACCCACATGCAGGCCGATGACGGCTACGACGCCGACCCAGCGGGACGCGCGGCATATACCGATATGCCCCGATCCGGTCAATGGCACGCGGCGGACGCCAGCGTCGAAGTTGGCGCCGCCACGCAGAGCGTGGGCGGGATCAGTTCGCGCTGTTGCCCATCGCGGCGTTCATCGCGTCGGGGGTGTTGCCCATCATCGCATCGCCGGCGGTGGTCACCGAATTGGCCTCGGTCTCCATCGGATTGATCGCGATCATCTCATTGCCGACCTCGCCATCGTTGCGGAAGGCGGCGTTGGCATAGACGTCGTTCGACACGACGTTCGCATCGTTGGTCGTCGTGATCTCCTGCGCGCCACAGGCGCCGAGCAGCGCGAGGACGGGCAGAGCGGCGGCGGCGAAACGGGTCATCATCATTCTCCAGCGGGTTGCGAATGCAACGCCGCCCGGCGCACCCTGTTCCGGTCCGTCAACGCGCCGAAAAGCCGATGTCGATCGCAAAGCCGATCCACATCGCGCCCAGAATCGCATTCGATGCGAGGAACAGCACGAACCGCGGCCGCACCCGTCCGGCGATGTGCGCGATGCTGTGCGCCGCCCGAAACGCGACATAGCCCCAGGCGAGCGACACCTGCGGCAACGTCGCGAGACCTGTCACCAGCAGCAACGGCACCAGCGCGAAATAGAGCACCGGCATCTCGAACAGATTGGCGAGGTTCGCGGCGGGCCGTTCGACCGGCCGGAAATAGGCACGGGTCGCATCGCTGTCGGCAAGGTCCGCGGCGCGCGGACGCTGCCGCCGCATATGCCCCATCCGCGCCTGCAGCAGCGTCAGGCTGACGAGGAAGATCAACGCCACCAGCGCGAAGCTCGGCCACAGGATCGCCCGCGTCATCATCATTGTCCGCCGCCCCTTTTGCGCCACCTGCGGGTCAGTCTATACCGCTACCGTCGTTCGCGCCAACGGAGTGGAGCCATGCCCCCTGCCCTGCCGATGGAAGGCGGCTGCCGCTGCGGACGGGTGCGCCTGCGCATCGATGCCGCGCCGATGATGACGATGGCGTGTCATTGTCGCGGGTGCCGGCAAATGTCGGGCAGCGCCTTTTCGCTGAACGTCGCGGTACCCAGCGCCGCGCTGCACGTCTCCGGCGACACGGTGATCGGCGGGCTGCATGGCGAACAGGTCCGGCACCATCATTGCGACCATTGCAAGAGCTGGCTGTTCACGCGGATCGAACCCGATCCAGGCTTCGCCAATGTCCGCGCCGGTGCGCTGGACCGGCCGGAGGACTTCGCGCCGTTCATCGAGACGTGGACCGACGAGGCGCTGCCATGGGCGGCAACGCCGGCACGGCATCGCTATCCGGGGTTCCCGCCGGCCGAGGCATTCGGGCCGCTATTGGCGGAATATGCCGCGCTCCACGCCGACTGACGCGCTTTCACCCGGCGGGATCGGGCGTTAGGAAGCGGCGATGCGTATCCTGCTTGCCCTGTTCCTGCTGGCCGTTGCCGCGCCCGCCTCCGCCCAGTCCGCCACCCGTGCCACGCCCGGCTATGTCCGGGTGAAGATCGACACCAATGTCGGGTCGATCATCGTCGCGCTGGACGTAAAGCGGGCGCCGGCGACGTCGAAGAACTTCCTCGCCTATGTCGATGACGGACGGTTCGACGACACCGACTTCTATCGGTCGGCCCGGCGCAAGGCCGATCCAAAGCTGGGCTTCGTCCAAGGCGGTATCCGCACCGATGCCCGCCGCATCCTGCCGCCCTTTCCCCATGAGCGCACCGACAAGACCGGCGTCAAACATGTCGATGGCGCGATCTCGATGGCGCGGCGGCCCGAACCGAATTCGGCGGGCGGCAATTTTGTGCTGCTGGTCGGCGCGATGCCCAGCATGGACGCGAAGGGCGACTTTGCCGGCTATGCCGCGTTCGGGCGGGTCGTCGGCGGCATGGACGTGGTCAAGCGCATCCTCGCCAAGCCCACCGGCGGCGGATCAGACGCGATGAAGGGGCAGATGATCCTCGATCCGGTTCGCATCCTGCGTGCGCGAAGGCTGGACGGAAAGCCGCAGCCGACCGGCCAGCCCAAGGTCTGGCTGATCGGGGTGCGAAGGTAATCGCATCCGTCTGGATACGTCGCCCCGGCGCAGGCTTGGGCCTCCTGCGGCAAGGCGCGCGCTTCGATACCGGGAGATCCCAGCCTTCGCTGGGATGACGCTTGTAACGGATCTCACCCCGCCGCCTGCAACTCCACCAGCGCCGCATCGTCCAGCGCGCTGGCCCGGACGTGCGCCGGACGGTCGGCCAGTCGTCCAAGATATGCCGTGAACGCCTCCAGCTTCGGCAACGTCCCGAACTGCGTGCCCCACATCACATGCGA
>CAJYRU010000299.1 GCA_913777295.1 uncultured Sphingomonas sp.
TCGTGTTCGCCGGGCTGTTCACCGTCATCGCCAGCGCGGCGGTGATGCAGGCGCTGGGCCTGTCGACCGCGCTCGGCGCGTTCATCGCCGGCGTGATGCTCGCCGACAGCCCGTATCGCCACGAGCTTGAGGCCGATGTCGAACCGTTCCGCTCTATCCTGCTCGGCCTGTTCTTCCTCGCGGTCGGCATGATGCTCGACCTGGGGGCGATCGTCGAGCGACCGGTGTTCGTGATCGGCATGGCGATCGCGCTGATCGCGACCAAGGGGCTGGTGATCTTCGGCCTCGGTCGGCTGTTCGGGATGCCGTGGCGCGGTGCGCTGGCGCTCGGCCTGCTGCTCAGCCAGGGCGGCGAATTCGGCTTCGTCCTGTTCGCGCAGGCGCAGAACGCGCTGCTGATCGCGCCCGAAGCCGCTAGCGTGTTCGGCGCGATCGTCACCCTGTCGATGGCGACGACCCCGTTCCTGATGATGGCGACCCGCAAGTTCCGCGCCGAACCGGAGAAGAAGGACGGCAAGACCCCCGAAGGCCCGCGCCACGACGGCGCCAGCGCGGTCGTGGTCGGTTATGGACGCTTCGGCCAGACGGTTGCGCAGATGTTGTTGGCGCAGGGGATCAGCGTCACCGTCATCGACATCGACGTCGAGATGATCGAGATCGCCGGCGGCTTCGGCATGAAGGTCTATTATGGCGACGGCACGCGCATCGACATGCTGCGCCTGGCCGGCGCGCAGGACGCCGAACTGCTGCTGTTCTGCACCGATGGCGACCCGTTCGATGCGGAGATGATCGGGGCGATCCACCACGCCTTTCCGGGGCCCGGCATTTTCGTGCGCGCCTATGACCGGCGTTCGGTGGTCAAGCTGGCCAATGCGCCGGTCGAAGGCGTGTTCCGCGAAGTCCTCGATTCCGCCGTCACCATGGCCCGCGCGGCGATGACCAGCGTCGGCGTCGACGATGGCGAGATCGACCGGACCGAGGACCTGTACCGCAAGACCGATGCGAAGCGACTGTCGCAGCAGTCGGAAACCGGCGACCTGCGGGAGGGACGCGACATGATCTTCACCCAGGCGCGCGTCGCCGCCGCATCGGGCACCGTCGCGGACGATGCGGGGTGAAGGGGCGGCGGTGCGTCGGCGAGTGTGGTCGATGTCAGGGCCGATCGACATTCAGTTCCCTGGACGACCGCTCCCATCCCTCTCGTCACTCCCGCGCAGGTGTGAGTCCAAAAACGCCAGCGTAGTTGATCCAGCCGAAAGGTCAGCGGCTATGGATTCCCGCCTGCGCGGGAATGACAATGATTTGCGATGGGCGTTGAATGTCGATGGGATCTGCCGCCTGTCACGGACAAGCCAGCCTTTTGGCTCGAATGCAGATGATGCGTGCCAGTCGGCATCATGTCAGCTCGACACAGGGTTGGAATCGGCCGGTCGGCGCTTGATCCATTCCTGTTGAAACAAACGTCATCCCAGCGAAGGCTGGGATCTCCCGGTTGGAGCGCGCAGCAGGCGCCGCGTGAGACCTCAGCCTTCGCTGGGGTGACGATACCATGTGGATCAGGCTCACCACCCGGCATTTGCCGCCCGAATATCTCCCGGTTACTGGAATGAAGCTTTCCTTAAGGAGCTGCCGATGAACATCCTCCTCCTAGCCGCCGCCCTGTCCGGTGCCACGGCGGTCGCCGCCGGCGCGTTCGGCGCGCACGGCGCCTCCGGCCCGGCCGCCGACTGGCTCAAGACCGGTGGCCAATACCAGCTCGCCCACGCCATCGCGGCGCTGGTCGCGCTGAACCTTGGCGCGCGGGGGCCGGGCTGGCTGTTCGTTGCCGGCGGTCTGCTGTTCGGCGGCTCGCTCTACGGAATGGCGCTGGGCGGTCCGCGCGGGGTGCTGGGTCCGATTACCCCCCTTGGCGGGTTGGCGATGATCGTCGGCTGGCTCTGGCTCGGCTGGATCGCACTGCGGCGCTGACGCACCCGTCACCCCGGCGAAAGCGGAGGTCTCTATTGGCAATGAATGTGCGCTATCGGCGGAAGATCCCGGCCCTCGCCGGGACGATGCCGGGCATAAATCAAACACCAGATGCGGGGAAGCACAGGGCTGCAAGGCCCTTTCCTACAGCGCCCTCGCGCCATAGCCTGCCACCGCTCTTTCCCCGGTGAACCGCCTCAATCGACCGTGATCGTATAGGTATGGAACTGCGCATCGCGTTCCCATCCCGCGCGGACGTACAGTGCATGGGCCGCACTGTTGTCGACCGCCGTCGACAGCGTCATCCGCGCCGCGCCGACCGACTGCGCATGGTCGCGTGCAGCCGCCAGCAACGCCTCGCCCACGCCCTGGCACCGTGCCTCCGGTGCCACGAACAGGTCGTTCAGGATCAGCGTCATCCGCATCCGCACCGACGAAAAGCACGGATAAAGTTGCGTGAAGCCCGCGCCATCACCGGCCAGCAGGATGACCGATTCCTCACGTTCGATCCGCTCGGTCAGGAATGCCCGCGCGCCGCCCAAGTCACTGTCCTGCCCGTAAAATTGGCGATAGGCATCGAACAACGGAACGATCCGGTCGAGATGCTGCAACGTCGCACGGCAAATCTGTACCATGGTCTTCCTCGCGCACTCCGAATGACGGCGCCAACTTCCGTCCGTCCATGATGGCCATTCAGCTTCAACGAATCATGCAATCCCGGATGCTTGACCGCCAATTGCCGTCGAACATCCTACTCCCGCAACATGAACCTAGCGCAAATATCGCCAACTTCCGCGCTATTGTCCGAACCGCAGCTTGCCCGCTTGCGCCACCGCCTCGCGTGCAGCGGCCAGCAGGGCGCCGGCCTTCGCCTCGCACTCGCGCTGTTCATAGGCCGGGTCGCTGTCGGCGACGATGCCCGCGCCCGACTGGACATGCATCGTCCCGTCCTTGATCACCGCGGTCCGCAGCACGATGCACGAATCCATCGAGCCGTCGGGGCTGAAATACCCGACCCCGCCGGCATAGGCACCGCGCCGTTCACGCTCCAGTTCGGCGATGACCTGGCACGCCCGTACCTTCGGCGCGCCCGACACGGTGCCTGCCGGAAATCCGGCGAACAGCGCGTCCAGCGCATCGGCATCGGACCGGATCGTGCCGACCACGTTCGACACGATGTGCATGACATGGCTGTAGAGTTCGACGGTATAGCTGTCGGTCACCCGCACGCTGCCCGCCGATGCGACCCGCCCGACATCGTTGCGGCCGAGGTCGAGCAGCATCAGATGCTCGGCACGTTCCTTGGGATCGGCCAGCAGGCTGGTCCGGTTCGCCTCGTCCTCCGCCGCCGTGGCCCCGCGCGGACGGGTGCCGGCGATCGGCCGGATCGTGACCTCGCCATCGCGCAGCCGCACCAGGATTTCCGGGCTGGACCCGGTCAGCGCAAAGCCCGGCAAGTCGAGATGATAGAGGAACGGCGACGGGTTGATCCGCCGCAGCGCCCGGTACAGCTCGAACGGCTCCAACGGGAACGGCGTGGTGAAACGCTGCGCCAGCACGACCTGAAAAATGTCGC
This sequence comes from uncultured Sphingomonas sp., assembly GCA_913777295.1. Lineage (GTDB taxonomy): Bacteria > Pseudomonadota > Alphaproteobacteria > Sphingomonadales > Sphingomonadaceae > Sphingomonas. The sequence continues at coordinate 3,545 of CAJYRU010000299.1, forward strand.
CCGCCGCGATATATTCCTTGGCCGCCGCGACCATCTCGCCATAGCGGCCGGCGGGCAGGGTGGGGGCCAGCGCCAGTTCGGGCACCTCCGCCAGCCGTGCGGAGGCGGGCAGGGCCGCCGCGTCCAGCGCCGCCGCCGTCGCCTCGATCCGCTCCGCCGCCGCCTCGACGCTCGCCCCGGGCCAGACCGGCGCGACGACGAACAGCGTGTCGGACAAGCGGTCGAATACCAGCAGCACCGTCGGCCGCACGAACATCATGTCGGGCAGGCCCAGCGCGTCCTCCGCTGCCTGCGGCAGCGTTTCGACCAGCCCGACCGTCTCATAGCCGAAATAACCGACCAGACAGGCGAGCGCCCGGGGTAGTGCCGGCGGCACGTCCATGCGGCACTGGGCGACCAGCGTCCGCAGCGCCGCCAGCGTCGGCTCCCCGCACGGCACGAAGGCGTCGCGGTCGGTCAGCCACTGGGCATTGATCGCCGCATCATGCCCCTGCGCCCGGAACACGAGGTCGGGGGCCAACCCCAACAGGCTGTAGCGGCCGCGCACCGACCCGCCCTCGACCGATTCCAGCAGGAAGTCGCCGCGCCCCGGCTGGATCAGCTTCAGCGCGGCGGCGACCGGCGTTTCCGTGTCGGCGACCCGCGTGGTCCACAGCAGCGCCGGCTGCCCGTCCGACAGCGCGGCGCGGGCGGCCTCTACCCCCTCGATCCCGTTCATTGCGCCGGCGCGGGGGTGGCCCCACCGACCAGCTCGTTGCGGACGCGGTTGATCGTCTGTTCGTTGCGCTTCACGCCGACCTGACGGCGCACCGCCTCGACGAACTGCTCGGCATATTCACCGCCGGTCATGCGACCCAGCTCGCGCCCGACGCCGGTGATCGCGGCCTTGTCGTTCGTCGCATCACCGCGCTGGATGCCGTCGAGATAGACGATCAGCCAGCCTTCGCCGTTCGGCGCGGCGGTCAGCTTCGCCTTTCTCGGCGCCATCGAGAACATCAGCTGTAATGCCGCAGGGACCTGCTGCCCCAGCTGCGACAGCTGTGCGCGCGATGCGTTCACCGGCCGCGGCGCGGGCAGGCGCGTGCCCGACTGGGCGACGGCGGTGCCGATCGGCATCCCGCCATTCACCTTTGTCAGGATCTGCTGCGCGACGGCGCGAGCCGCCTTCAACGCCTGGTCCTGCTTGTACTGGCCGATCACCTGTTCACGAATGTCGGCCAGCGCGCGCGGCGCGGCGCGGGTGACGTCGCCGGTCGACACAAGCGCGAAGGTGCCGTCGGCGGCGGTCTGTACGATCTGCGGCGCGTCGCCCGGTTCGGCGGCGAACCCCGCCTCGATGATCGGGGCGAGCGCGGGATCGGGCTGGGCCGGCTTCAACGGATCGACGCCCTGCGCGGTGACCGGAGCGGTCGCCTGTGCCGACAGCTGGGCGTCCTTCACGATTTCATCGAACGTCGCGCCATCCGTAATGCCACCGTCGATCTTTTCCTGAATCGCGCCGAGCGCGGTCGCACCCTTGGTCTTGGACAGTTCGGCGACCAGTTCCGGGCGCGCCTGCTCGATCGTCTTGCCCGGCACCTGCGTGACGGCATCGACCTTCAGCACGACGAAGCCCAGCGGCGACTGGATCGGTCCGACGACCGCGCCCTGCTGTGCGCCGAACGCCGCGTCGGCGACCGCCGGTGAGGTCTTGCCCGCCAGCTGCCCCTTGGTCTGTCCGGCGAAGCTGGTCGCTTCGAGGCCGATGGTGCGGGCGGCGGCGGCCAGCGCCTCTCCGCCACGGACGGCCTGCGCCAGCTTGTCGGCGGCGGCCCGGTCTGCGACGATCACCTGCGCCACGCTGCGCGTCTGCGACGGGGCGAACCGCGCGGCGTTGGAGCGATAGGCGGCCTGGATTTCCGCATCGGTCGGGGCCGATTGGGCAAGGACGCTGGCCGGGGTGACGATCGCATAGCGGATCACGCGGCGCTCCGGCACGGTATAGCGCGCGCGGTTGGCGGTGTAATAGGCCTGCAGCTGCTGATCGGTCGGTGCCGCGGGCGCTGGAAACGCCGCGGTCGGCACGATCGCGACCTGTCCGCTGCGTGCCTCCTTGGCAAGCGATGCATAGGGCAGCGCCAGCTGCTGCGGCATGTAGCTGCTCTCCAGCGTGCGGGCCAGCATCAGGCGGGTAAGCGTCGCCCGGCGAATATCGTCGCGCAGCTGCTGCGGGGTGATGCGCGCCCGGGCCAGCGCCTGTTCGAAGGTGCGCTGGTCGAACTTGCCGTCCAGGCCCTGAAACGCGGGCAGGCTGGCGATTTGCCCATCGACGTAGCGGTCGGAGACGACCAGCCCGTGCTCCTGCGCAAACTGGCGCAGCGCCAGATCGGAGATGGCGCGGTTCAGCGATCCTTCGAACCCGCCGCGCGCGATATACTGCGCGGTGTCCAGTCCCGGCTGCCGCTGTGCCGCCTGCTGCACGTCGCCCCGGATGCGTTCGGTCAGCACGGTGTCGGTCAGCGTGTCGTCGCCAACGGTCGCCACGGTCGCCCCGTTGCCGCCCAGCGCCGACGGACGCAGGCCGTTCAGGTCGGCCATGGCGAACCCGATGGCGATGACCGCCAGCAACAGCAGGCCGACAAAGATGCCGACCTTCGACTTGGTCATGCGCCTGAAGAAACCGAGCATCCGTGCAACCGATCGAAAGGAATGAAAGGATGCCGCTTTAGAAGGCGGTTGCGCCCGCTTCAAGGTTGCGCGCGCCGCCACATGCGCTATCGGCTGTAGAACATGTAAAACGCGCTGGGAGCCGTGGGTATGAGTCGTCGCAAGCTGGTGGCTGGCAATTGGAAGATGTACGGCCTGCGCGGGCAACTTGCCGAGGTTGCCGCGATCGACGCCGCCGCTGCCGCCGCGCCCGGCGTGGATGTCGCGCTATGCGTGCCCTCCACGCTCATCCATCCCGCCTCGGAGATCGCCCGATCGATGCAGATCGGCGGCCAGGACGTTCACGCCAACGATCGCGGCGCCCATACCGGCTGCGTTTCGGCGGAAATGCTGGTCGAATCAGGCGCTACGATCGTGATTGTCGGCCATAGCGAGCGCCGTGCCGATCAGAACGAAACCAGCCACGACGCCTGGGCCAAGGCCGCTGCGGGGCGTCGCCATGGCTTGAACGTCATCCTGTGCTGTGGCGAGACGGAGGCGGAGCGCGATGCCGGGCGTGCCGAACGCGTCGTGCAGGCGCAGATCGAAAAGTCGGTGCCGGAAGGGGCCACCGGCGACTGGTTCACGCTCGCCTATGAACCGCGCTGGGCGATCGGGACCGGGCGCACCCCGTCTGCCGACGAAATCGCCCAGGTCCATGCGATCGCGCGCGCCAAGTTGCGCCAGATGGTGGGCGACGCCGCTGATGCCATCCGTATCCTCTATGGCGGATCGGTGACGGGGGCCAACGCCGCATCGATCCTGTCGATCGACGACGTCGATGGCGCGCTGGTCGGCGGGGCGAGCCTGACCGCGGACAAGTTCATACCCATCATCGAAGCGGCTGCCAGGCTCTAAACGCGATGGGCGGAACGGCCGGCTTCAGTGTCGGTTCATCCCGGATATGCTAAGCCGCGTTACTGATCCAACTGGGAAGACGACCATGCGATTCCTCAGTATCTTGTCGATCGCCCTCATCGCCGCCAGCACGGCCCCGCTGGCAGCGCGCGAGCGTGACAACGCAGCGGGTGAGGCGGCGTTGTCGCGGATCACCGAGCGACGGGATGCCGGCAAGCCGGTCGACTGCATCAACCTGCGCGATATCCGTTCCAGCGAGATCGTGCCGAACACCGCCATCGTCTATCGGATGAACAACGGCACGCTGTTCGTGAATCGGCCGCAGGGCGGTGCCTTTCTCGACCGGGACGACATCCTCGTCACCCGCACGATCGGCACGCAACTATGCCGGATCGACATCGTCAACCTGCTTGACCGGAATTCGCGCATGATGAGCGGGTCGCTGTCGCTAGGTGACTTCATACCTTATTCGCGGTTGCCGCCGCGTAACTGATCTCTTGCGCGCGGCTCCCGCTTCGCCCATATGGCGCGCGGGAGTCGGGCGGACGATGCCGTCGCCAACCCGGTCAGGTCCGGAAGGAAGCAGCCGCAACGATTTCGCAGCGGGTCGTCCGGCTCCCACCTTTATCGCGGCGCGGCCAGTTCCAGCGCGCGGGTGATCAATCCATTGAAACGCAACGTGTCGACGTCCTTGTCGGGATCATTGACGCCGGCGGCCAGCGCGTACCAGTCGCCATCCTTGGACTGAAGCAGGAATGCCATGGTCAGCACGCCGGGTTCCGAGCCGCCCTTGTAACCGACATATCGCCAGTTTGTCGCCGCGTCGGGAATGCCGGGATTCTTGGACAGGATCGCCCGCAGCTCCGCACCCGCCGGTCCGTCCATATGGCGCCGCAGCCAGTCCATCGCCCGGATCAGGTCGTTCGGGCTGGCGAACCATTCCAGCTCGGCGATTCGCACGGGTTTACCGTTCTGAAACAGGTCGCGCGGAATTGCGGTGATCGGCGTGTTCAACACCGTGCCGTCGAGGAACGCGCGTCGTGCAGCCGGCGGCAATGACAGGTAACGTGTACCGAGCGCGCCGCCTTCCACCCCCTTCAGTTTGAACAATTCCAGCGCGCCGAGGAACGGCACGTTGCGCCTAGCGCCGTCGGTAAAGCCAACGACCGGGAGCATGGCTTCCACCTTCGCCCGTCCGAGGTGGAAGAGCAGGATGTCGGTCGCACTGTTGTCGCTGACCGAAATCATCCGCTCGGCCAGTTGCCGCAGCGCGATTTTCGTCCCCTTTGGCTGCTGCGCATAGCCGCCGCCGGGCAGCGCCGACCCGTCGAGGGTCACGACATCGCTCCACTTGCGCTCGCCCGCTTCGATCGAGCGAACCAGTTCGGCGAGGATTACCAGCTTGAATGCCGACCCGATCGCGATGGGTGTGGCGGCGTTCTGCGCCGTGGTCGTGACCGGTGCCGTACCGCCCAGCCGGGCAAGCGCAAAACCGCTCGAACCGGGGAACGCCTTCAACTGTTCGACGACGGCGCCGATCGAGCCGGCGGTATCGTTCCGCGGCACCGCGCCGAGCAGACGCAGTCCGGTGACGGTATGCGGCGCGATCGGATCGACCGCCATCTGTGCGTTCAGCGTTCCGCGTTCGAAACCGATGCGAAGCTCCGCGGTCCATGGCGTGATAGTCTTGACCGATTCGATCCCGGTCGGCTTGCCCAGTGCCATCGCCACTTGCGCGTTGATCGCAATCAGTTTTGTTTCCGACACTGCCGCCTTGAATGCGGGCGAAAACAGCGTTGCGTAATTGCCGTCTCCGCCTAGCAGCCGTACCACCTGCCGCGCACGATCGCTGAATTCGGGTGTAACCGCGGTTGGAAGTTGTACGGTGACAGGCGGCTGCGGCGACACGAGCGGTGTCGCCGCCTGTAATGGGATTAGAAGCAACACAGGCTCATACGATCGGACGGGGAACGTTCGCGGAACCCGCGCCGGCGGAAGCGGTAGGCTCCACCGACAGGTCCGTCATCTCGATCCGCGCTATCGGCGACCGCGTAGCCAGTCGTGATCCAGTCATGACCTGCATCGACGCAGTCTTTGTATAGCGCTCAACGCGAAACACGCCTGGTTCACCGTTCACGATTGTCAGCGGGGCATAGCGCCGCGTAGCAATGGATTTGGCAACCGCCTTGGCCCAATCGCCGCTGTAATGGTCGCTGGTTCGGATCGTTTCTATTGCCTGCGGCAAGCCGTTGGCATCAATGTAGAACGCAACGTCGATCCATTGATCTTCAATCAGATCGGCTGACATCATCGATGTGCCTGACATTACTGCCCCCTCAGACTGAGCGTTGGTCGCAGTACGGGCATTGTTCAGATCGACCGGCTCACCGTATAGCAAGGTCGGGCGCGCGGTCGGCGGGGCTGAGCGGATTGATGCCAGCATTTGGTTAATTCGTTCGGGCGATGCACCCCGCATCGACATGCGCTCGAGACCTTGCCGCGCGGCCGCCGCAAAGGCTGCATGTTCGGGAACGGGGCTGTCAGCCAGTTCGCGGAAAACCTGCCGCGCCCGGAAGGTGTAGGCATAATCGGGCTTGGCGAGTGAGGCGAGCAGGATTCCCCGGCGAAAGCGGGCATAGCCTTCAACCTTGCGATTGCCGATCGCCAACGCGGCCTTTTCGATCTCCCGATAATTATTCTCGGCGATCCTGACATTGAAAACTTTGGCATAGACGTCGGCAAGTTCGATCTGCCCGACCAACACATCCGGGTTGTCATTGCCAAGACCGGCACGCAACGAGGATACCATATCGATAGTGCTCGAACGCTCCAGCGCGACTTCGCCCAGATGCGCGGACAGTCGGGCATGGGCCCGGAACAGGCTGGCGACTTCCCGGGGGAGCTTGGCGGCAAAGCCGCGATTGCGGCGAATGCCCGCCGCCGCAGTGTTCTGCGCGTTCTCATACTTTCCGGCGACGAACAGGTTTTCGGCGTGTGCCAGCGTGGCGGCAATATCTTCCTTCGGCGGGCAACGACGCGCAATACAGGCGTCCAATGCCTTTTTCGAGTCACTCAGACGAGTACCCGTAACAACAATTTCGGGAGCTGGCTTGGCCGCTGATTCCTGCGGCGGGACCGGCGCGACGAGCGCCAGTAACGCGGTGAACATCGACTGCATCTTTGCGGACCCTTTTCCGGTTTCCGTCCCCACATCCGATGCTGCGCTCGCTTTCGTCAGGCGTCAATGACCTCGTCATCCAGTCGCGCGGCATTTTCCTGGATGAAGGCGAACCGGTGTGCCGGATTGGTGCCCATGAGGCGGTCGACGAGGTCCTTCACCGCCGCGCGCTCTTCATATTCCTTGGGCAGGGTGATGCGGATCATGCTGCGGGTGGCCGGGTCCATCGTCGTTTCGCGCAGCTGGCCGGGATTCATCTCGCCCAGCCCCTTGAACCGGGCAACGTCGACCTTCTTGCCCTTGAACGCGGTGCGTTCCAGCTCGGCACGGTGGGCGTCGTCGCGGGCGTAGAGCGATTTCGCGCCGACCGTCAGGCGGTAGAGCGGTGGCTGCGCCAGATACAGGTGCCCGCGCCGAACGACTTCCGGCATCTCTTGAAAGAAGAAGGTCATCAGCAGCGTGGCGATATGCGCGCCGTCGACATCGGCGTCGGTCATGATGACGATGCGTTCATAGCGCAGCGCATCGGGCTGGCAGTCCTTGCGGGTGCCGCAGCCCATGGCGAGGATCAGGTCGGCGATTTCCTGGTTCGCGAGGATCTTGGCGCTGGTTGCCGAAGCGACGTTCAGGATCTTGCCGCGGATCGGCAGGATCGCCTGTGTCTTGCGGTCGCGCGCCTGCTTGGCCGAACCACCGGCCGAGTCACCCTCAACAATGAACAATTCGGTGCCGGCGGGATCGTCGGAGGCGCAGTCGGTTAGCTTGCCCGGAAGGCGCAGCTTGCGCGATGACGTGGCCGTCTTGCGCTTGACTTCGCGCTCTGCCTTACGGCGCAGCCGTTCGTCCATCCGGTCGAGCACGAGGCCGAGCAGCGCCTTGCCCCGGTCCATATTGTGACTGAGGAAATGGTCGAAATGGTCGCGCACCGCCTTTTCGACGAGGCTTGCGGCCTCGACGCTCGTCAGGCGGTCCTTGGTCTGGCTCTGGAACTGGGGGTCGCGGATGAAGACCGACAGCATCAGTTCGCAGCCGACCGTCACGTCGTCGGCGGTCATATCCTTGGCGCGCTTGTTGCCGACCAGATCGGCGAACCCGCGCAGGCCGCGCACCAGCGCCTGCCGCAGGCCCTGTTCATGGGTCCCGCCATCGGGGGTCGGGATGGTATTGCAATAATAGCTGTAGCTGCCGTCGCTCCACAGCGGCCATGCCACCGCCCATTCGACGCGGCCCTGTTCGCCCGGAAAATCCTGGCGGCCGGTGAAGAAATCCGCCGTCGCGCATTCGCGGCCGCCGACCTGTTCGCGTAAGTGGTCGGCAAGGCCGCCGGGGAACTGGAATACGGCTTCGGCCGGCACATCGGTTCCGGCGACGAGTTCGGGCGCGCATTTCCACCGGATCTCGACGCCGGCGAACAGATAGGCCTTGGACCGGACCAGCTTGTGCAGGCGCGCGGGCTTGAACTGGAGGTCGGCAAAGATTTCGGTGTCGGGCGTGAACGCGACCAACGTGCCGCGCCGGTTGGGCGCCGCGCCGACATGTTCGAGCGGACCCAGCGTCTGCCCCTGCGAGAAACGCTGGCGATAGAGCTGCCGGTCGCGCGCGACTTCGATCACCGTATCGACCGACAGAGCGTTCACGACCGAAATGCCGACGCCGTGGAGACCGCCCGAGGTCGCATAGGCTTTCCCCGCGAACTTGCCGCCCGAGTGCAGCGTGGAAAGGATGACTTCCAGTGCCGACTTGTCGGGGAATTTCGGGTGCGGATCGACCGGGATGCCGCGGCCATTGTCGATGATGGTCAGACGGTTGCCGACGTCCAGCTGTACCTCGATCCGGGTCGCATGGCCGGCGACCGCTTCGTCCATCGCATTGTCGAGGACTTCCGCGGCAAGGTGGTGCAGCGCGCGTTCGTCGGTGCCGCCGATTTACATGCCCGGCCGGCGGCGGACCGGCTCCAGCCCCTCCAGCACCTCGATCGAGGAGGCGTCATAGGCGGGCGGGGTGGGGATGTTCGCTTCGAACAGATTTTCGGCCATGGCGGGCGTATAGAACGAAACGGGGCCATCCGCAAAGCGGGGGACGCGGGTGGCAGAAATGGGAATTGGTTGGCGGGCATGGGCAAAGCCCATGCCGTCGGTCGCGGCTTTGGGCCGCGCCGGCCGTGCTGATCGCTGGGTGCGCGGCCGAGCTTTTGCTCGGCCTTGCGCGATCAGCGAACCCGCGGCCCACCATAAGGCAGCGGCGGCGGCGGACGGCGGTCACGGCGCGGCAGCTGTGCCTGATATGCATGGCCGCAATGGTCGACGCAATACGGGAAGCCCGGGTTCACCTTGTCGCCGCAGAAGTGGAAGTCCGGTTCGCCCGGATGGCCGATCGGCCATTTGCAGATGCGGTCGTTCAGGTCGAGCAGCGTCGTCTTGCCCGCGATCGCGTCGCTCGGCCGCGCAGGCACCAGGCGGCGCGGCGGGGCGGGTGTCAGCGGGGCGCTCTGTTCGCCCGGATTCTGGCGCAGGAAGCCGCCCGGGCCGACCGAACGCATGACCGGTTCAGCGCGACGCGGCGCGGCGACCGGAGCGTCGTCGTCCTCTTCCTCCGCATCATCCGCCTCCGCTTCGTTGGCGAGCGGCGTGAACGGATCATTCTCGACCGGTGCGACCGCGACGGGTTCAGGCTTCGGCTCGGGGGCCGGAGCCGGCTTCGGGGCGGGCGGCGGGGGAGGCGGTGCGGCTACGACCGGTGCCGGCTCCGGCGCGGCAGGCTTGGGCGCAGGTGCCGACGCCTTGGCCGCGTCACTCGACTTCACCGGCGACGGGCGCGACTGCAGGCCGAGGCGATGGGCCTTGCCGATCACCGCATTGCGGCTGATCCCGCCCAGTTCCTCGGCGATCTGGCTGGCGGTCATGCCCGATTCCCACATCTTGGCCAGTGTCGCGATGCGTTCTTCGGTCCAACTCATGCCCGTCTTCGTCCTTCACTTCGTCATTCGCGCAGACGACCATGATCCTTGCCGCCGCGCGCGCCAGCGATTAGGCGACACAGCCATGCAGGAACAATCCCCGTCGCGCGCAAAAATCATCATCGCCGACCCCGGCGTGCCGGTCATCCGGAACGTGAACTGGGGCGGGCTGCGCACACTCTATATCAAGGAGGTGCGCCGTTTCTTCAAGGTGCAGCTTCAGACCATCTGGGCACCGGC
>CAJYRU010000300.1 GCA_913777295.1 uncultured Sphingomonas sp.
GCCGGCGCACGCGCTCGAACGTCTCGGCGACATGGGTGAAGCGCCGCTCGAAATCGCCGAAAATGTCCTGGGTGCCGCGTACCGGGCGCGGAGTCGTGATCTTTGCCATTATGCGCGCGATTTATGGCCTCCGGGGTACGAACGCCAGTGTTTACGCAGGCACGTGTCCCAGTTCGCCACTGGCCCGTGCCCGCTTGCCATAGACCGCTTCGAACAACGGGGTCGCCATGACGGTCGTGACGATCGCCATCAGCACCAGCATCGCGAACAGGGTCGGGCCGATAATCCCCTTTTGCAGGCCGATATTGATGATGATGAGTTCCATCAGCCCGCGTGAATTCATCAGCGCACCAATGCCGAGCGCGGTCCGGTTATCCTCACCGGCAAGCCGCGCCGCCGCCCAGCAGGCACCGAACTTGGCGAGGACCGAGACCGCCAGCACCCCCAGCGCGATGAGGAGCAGGGGCAGCGTGTCCACCGTGTCCATCCGCGTGTTCAGCCCCGAATAGGTGAAGAACATCGGCAGCAGCAGAACGACGGCCAGCGGCTCCACCTTGCGCTTCAGTTCCTCGACGAACAGCCCGCGCGGCATGAACACGCCGAGGATGAAGCCGCCGAAGATGGCGTGGATGCCGATCGCGTCCATGAAGAAGGCGGAAAGGCAAAACAGCATCAGGGTGATAGACAGCACGGTCATGCTCATCTCGCCCTTCGCCTCGACCGCGCGGCCCAGCGGGGCGAGCAGGCGCTTGCCGAACAGGATCAGGAAGATGGCGTAGAGCAGCGCGCCACCGATCGCGAGGATCGCAACCCCGGCGCCCGCCCCGAACGTCGCCAGCACGATCGCCAGCACGCACCACGACACCGCATCGTCGAACGCCCCGGCGGTCAGCGACAACGTGCCGAGCGCGGTGTCGGCAAGGCCGCGTTCGTTGATGATCCGCGCCAGCATCGGAAAGGCGGTGAGCGCGATGCAGGCGCCCATGAACAAGGTCGCGCTGCCGGTCGAAATACCTTCGGCGAACAGGCCGGGGACCTTCAGCAGCAGCGGCGTCACCAGTATCGCCAGCAGGAACGGCGTGGCGATGCCCGCCGCCGACACCATCGCAGCGCTCTTCGCCTTCGTCTGGAAATGATCGAGGCGGAGCGTCAGCCCGACGAGGAACATGTAGAGACCCACGCCCAGCTGCGCGCCGGCATAAAGGACACCGCGCGTTTCCTTGGGGAAGATCGCGGCCTGGAGATCGGGGAAGAACAGGCCGAGCAGCGAGGGGCCGAGGACGACGCCGGCGATCATCTCGCCCACCACCTGCGGCTGGTTCAGGAAGCGCTTGCCCGCCCAGCCGACCACGCGGCACGCCAGCAGGATCACCGCCAGCTGCAGGAAGAAATGGATCGAATAGTCGGACGGAGCAAAGCTCTTCGCCGCCTGTACCGCCGGTCCATGCGGGTTCAGCACGTCGCCGATCGCGGCGCCCATTTCGTTCAACATCGCGCCCTCCCCCGGCATCCTGTGGTCGGAGCAATAGGGCTGGGTACTGTAAAAGCAAGGCGTTGCACGAGGCGGTTGACCTGTCCCGCCTCGCTGTGGCAGGTGCATCGCCCTGACGCCGATGCGCGTGGGCGGGTATAGCACAATGGTAGTGCAGCAGCCTTCCAAGCTGAATACACGGGTTCGATTCCCGTTACCCGCTCCAACCCCCACATTATCGCGGTCCGAACAGGATCACGCCGCACCCGGCAAGGCACAGGCCCACGCCGACCAGGTCGAACCGGTCAGGCGCCATCCCTTCGACCGTCCAGCCCCACAGCACCGCGCCGAGCACATAGACGCCGCCATAGGCCGCATAGGCGCGCCCTGCCCCGGCGGTGCCGCTTTGCGCCAACAGCCACGCAAAGGCGACCAGCGCGGCGATCCCGGGCGCCAGCCACCAGGGCGAACGATCGAGCCGCCACCATGCCCAGAAGGCGAAGCAGCCGGCGATCTCGCACGCCGCGGCAAGGATGAAGAGGATGGGGGTCGGGATACTTGCCTCCCGCTGGGGCACCGCCGCGCCAATGCGCGGGCGGTGGTGGACAGGGCTGGATTCGAACCAGCGTACGGGAAACCCGGGCAGATTTACAGTCTGCTGCCTTTAACCACTCGGCCACCTGTCCAGCCGCCACTCAGGCGGCTAGGCCGCTTGAGCGAGGGCGCCCATTGCCGTCCCCGCGCGGCGCTGTCAACGCCTGCCTGCAACTTTGTTGCCGATTTGCGCCCATGCGCCGGTCGCGGCTATGACGCGGCGATCAACTGCGCCGACCCCGGCCGCACCCCCAGGATTCGAAAGACCGACATGGCCCGCAAAGGACACCGCCCCAGCAAGGCATCGCCGCAACGCCCGCGCTTCTGGGGCCGACACGCGGCCTTCGCCGCGCTCGACAATCCGGAGCGGGTAATCCGCAAGATCTGGTGTACCCGCGAAATGGGGTCGCAGCTGGTCCTGCCGGACGGCGTGCCGGTGGTCTTTGCCGAAGCCGCCGACCTCGCCCGCCTGGTCCCCGCCGATGCGCCGCACCAAGGCATCGTGGTCGAGGCCGATCCGCTGGAGGACATCTGGCTGGCCGACCTGATTGAACAGGGGCGCGACGACGACCGGCCGATCCTGCTGCTCGACCAGGTGACCGACCCGCACAATGTCGGCGCGATCCTGCGCTCGGCCGCCGCGTTCGACTGTCTGGGCGTGGTTACGCAGGACCGGCACGCGCCGCCCGAATCGGGCACGGTCGCGCGGTCGGCATCGGGCGCGCTGGAGAGCGTGCCGTGGGTCCGCGTCGTCAACCTGTCGCGCGCGCTGGTCGAGCTGGGCGATGCCGGATATTGGCGCGTCGGGCTGACCGACCATACCGAGACGACGCTGGCACAGGCGCTGGGGCCGAAGCGGGTGGCGCTGGTCGTCGGGGCCGAGGGCGAGGGGATGCGGCAGAATACCGCGGCGCATTGCGACATCCTCGCCAAGCTGCCGATTTCAGACCGGATCGAGAGCTTGAACGTGTCGAATGCGGCGGCGATCGCGCTGTATGCGGTGGCTACGCACGAGGGATGAAGACGGAGCAGCGCAAGCTGGTTCGCATCATCCCCGTGCCGGCCGGCGGGCTTTAGCCCGACCGACGCCATGGGCTTTGCCCGTAGCGGGTCGCGTTAGGGGTCGGGTTCTCGACGAGTGTCGGGTCGGATTGTCCCCCGGACAATCCTGAACCATGCGGGGCGGGGTTCTCGACGGACGCTTCTCGGCTTCGCTTGAAGCTGCTCGAACCGAACGGGGTGGGTTGGGAAGGGTTGATCCCTACTCCAGCCCCGCCTCCACCCTTACCCTCCCCGTTCGGTTCGAGTAGGGATCGAGCTTGTCGAGAGTCCGTATCGAGAACGCTCTCCGCATACGGGGCATGGGCAAAGCCCATGCCGTCGGTCGGGCTGATAGCCCGCCGGCCGGGCCGGCATTGATGCGAACCAGCTATCGCTGCTTCGTCTTCAATCCTCGGCCCCGATCACCACCCGCATCCCGTCCAGCGCCTCGCTAATCGGCAGCTGGCACGACAGCCGCGAGGTCGCATCGCGGTCCTCGACCGCGTCAAGCAGGTCGTCCTCGTCCTCGCTGACCGGCGGCAGGCGGTCGAGATAGGCGGCGTCGACATGGACGTGGCAGGTGGCGCACGAACAGCAGCCGCCACACAGCGCGAGGACATCATCGAAGCCGTTGATCTTCAGCACTTCCATGACGGACAGGCCGATCTCTGCGTCCACGGTTCGTTCTTCCCCGGCACGATCGACGACAGTAAGCGTTGGCATCGTATCTTCTCCTGTTCGCCGTCCCATGCCGGGGCGACGAGCGCATTTCAAGGACCGCACATGGGGCTTACCGCCGAACAGCTGCGCACGTCGCTGGACGCACTGGCGGCACGCGAACCGGCGTTCGCGGCGGCGCTGGCCTATGCCGGCTATCCCGAACCGCGCATCCGCGAGCGCGGCTATGTGACCCTGCTGCGCACCATCGTCGGGCAGCAGGTCAGCTACAAGGCGGCGGACGCGGTGTGGAAGAAGCTGGAAGCGCTGCTGGGCGATGCCGCCGACCCGGCGCGAATCGCGACCAAGACCGACGAGGAACTGCGCGCCGCCGGCCTGTCGCGGCAGAAAAGCGGCTATGCCCGGAGTCTCGCCGACGAGGTGCTGAGCGGGCGGCTGGACCTCGCCCATCTGCCGGCGGATGACGAGGCGGCGATCGCGCAGCTGGTGCGGGTGAAGGGGATCGGGCGGTGGTCGGCCGAAATCTACCTGCTGTTCGCTGAAGGGCGGCTGGACGTGTGGCCGGCGGGCGACCTGGCGGTGCAGGTCGAGATCGGCAAGATTCTCGGCTTGCCCGAACGGCCGAGCGAGAAGGCGATCCGCGAACTGGCCGAGGCGTGGCGGCCGCATCGCAGCGCCGCGACGGTGTTCGCGTGGCACCATTATATGTTCGATCCGGAGACGAAGGCGGCAAAGAACAGCGCGATTTAGCGCCGGCCAAAGTCCAGCACAGCTGGATTGCGGCGTCAGGCGCGTCCGACGAGCGTCGACGTGGGGGCGGGCCCCCC
>CAJYRU010000301.1 GCA_913777295.1 uncultured Sphingomonas sp.
TGACGCGATCGTTGGTGTAGACGCAGAGTTCGGCGGCGATGGCCAGCGCCTTGCGCGCGACCTTTTCGGCGTCGCCTTCATAGTCGGAGAGGGCGCGGGCGGCGGCGAGGGCGAAATTGCCGCCCGAACCGATCGCGGCGATGCCGGCTTCGGGTTCGAGCACGTCGCCATTGCCGGTCACGACCAAAGTCACGTCCTTGTCGGCGACGATCAGCATCGCTTCGAGATTGCGTAGGAATTTGTCGGTGCGCCAGTCCTTGGCCAGTTCGACCGCGGCGCGCAGCAGCTGCCCCTGATGACGCTCCAGCTTCGCTTCCAGCCGTTCGAACAGGGTGAAGGCGTCGGCAGTGGCGCCGGCGAACCCGGCGATCACCTTGCCATCGCCCAGCGGGCGGACCTTGCGCGCATTGGGTTTCATGACCGTCTGTCCGGCCGAAACCTGCCCGTCCCCTGCGATCACCACGCGACCGCCGCGACGCACGGATACAATCGTGGTGCCGTGCCACACCGTCTCTTTGCTCATGGGCGCGGATATGGGGAGGGGCGGGGGCGGCGCAAGGTCCTCCCCATGCATGGGGAGGGGGACCAGCGAAGCTGGTGGAGGGGGTGGGCCTCGCAGCGCTACGGTTCCGTATGTGGACACCCCCCTCCACCGTCCTGCGGACGGTCCCCCTCCCCGTGCCGGGGAGGAGCTTTTACTTCTCCACCCCCTTGGCCTTCCCCCAGGCGCGGGCCGCGGTGTAGCCTAGGTATCCGGTGCCGAAGAGGGCGTAGAGTTCCTCCGGGATGCCGCGCAGATAGGCGGTCATGCCGCGCGCGATGCCGGCGGCCATGTCGGGCTGTACCGCCGAGATCAGCCCCATCGGGATCGCCCAGAGCAGGAGCGCGTACATGACGTAGAGGAAGCCGGGCCGTGCGCGCGAGGTCCACGGGTCGGTCGACTGCGCCTCCGCGACGATCGCCGACAGCTGCGCCTTTACCCGGTCGAGATCGGCGGTGGATTCGAGTTTCAGCAGTTCCAGCTTGGCCGCATCGCGGGCCTTGGGATCGGGGATCAGCTTGTCGAGCAGCGCCGCGATCGGCGCGATGAGCGTGTTGAGCATCATGTTCATCCTGTCGTGGAAGTTGGCGAAGATTGGGCGAATCAAGCGATGCGCTGCGCCAGCCAGCCGTAGAGAAAGGCTTCGTTGGCGGGGCGCGTTTCGGCGAGGTGGAGATAGCGTTCGCCCTGCAAGGCGTTGATCGCCTTGACCAATACCGCCTCGGCCGATGCGCCGCGGGTGGCGAGCAGGGTGTCGAGCGCGTGCAGCGTCTGCGCGCCAATGTTGGCGTCGATGGTCAGGTCGGCCCAGTCGCGCTGTTCGCGGTTGAGGGCGTTGAGGACGCGTTGGAGGAAGGTCGCGGCGACCGCCGGTCCCATGTTGACGCCGGTGTCGAACAGTTCGGCGGCGAGCCGCGGCGCGCGGGTCGCGACGCCTGCGAAGTTCGGCGCCTGCCAATAGCGGGCGCGATAGATGCGCGCGGCGAGCGGGCGGGGCAGGTCGCGGATGGGGCCGCTATACCCTTCGGCGCGGGCGACGGCTTGCGTGATGCCGTAGCGGGTCGGGCCGCCACGGTCGGCGGGATGGTCGACATAGCCGCCTTCGCGGTCGATCACGTCGTCGATCAGGGTGGTTGCGTCCATTTGGTCCTCCTGTTGGAGGTGGAACGTAACCAGAACGGTTCGTTGTAGGAAAGTTGGATTGCTCGGCCGTCAGGCCGTGCGATCCAACCCCCGCGCAGGCGGGGGTCCAGAGTTTGATGCGGTGCGGGTTGCGTATGCCGCCCTGGACCCCCGCCTGCGCGGGGGTACGGACTGGGGCCGGACGTTCGCCTCGACTCAACCCGTTTGGTTCGAGCAGCTTCGGGCTTGTCGGGAAGCGGCTGTCGAGAACGGGGTGTTTGGGGTGGCGCCTTCTCGACTTCGGTTCTCGACAGGCTCGAACCTGCGCTCGAAGCAAACGGAAGGGGGAAGGGGAGAGGGCCGGAGGTTTGTGGTGGTTGGGTGGTGCGGTCTTCGCGGACGTCCGCCCGGCGCGGGCTGGGGTCTCCTGCGGTTGGGTGCGCGTGCTGTTGCGGGGAGACCCCAACCTCCGCTGAAGTGACGTATTGGTCGAAGGGGGGGCGACCCTCTGGCCGCCCCCTGCCACCTCACCTGATGTCGAGCATCACCACCGATTTCGCCGGCAGCGTCACCGACAGCGTGCCGTTCGCCAGCTGCGCGCCGGTGAAGGTCGCCGGGACGACCGCGTTCGGATTGTCGAACGTATTATGCGCGGTCATCGTCTGTGCGGTCAGGACGCGGCCGGTGACGGTCGCGCCGGCGACCCCGGTCAGCTGGGCGGTGATCGGAGACGGGCGGTTCGGATCGGCGTTCGACAGCGCGATATGGACCACGCCGTCCTTGCCACGCACCGCCGAGGCCGACACCGCCGGGATCGCCCACTGGTCCCGAGAATAGTAAGGGCTCGCAATGGTGATCGGCAGGACGGTGCCGTCCATATACGGCTTGTACATCTCGAACACATGATAGGTCGGCGTCAGGACCATCTTCGGCCCGTCGGTCAGGATCATCGCCTGCAGCACGTTCACCATCTGGGCGATGGCGGTCATCTTTACCCGGTCGGCGTGCTTGGCGAAGATGTTGAGGTTGATCGCGGCGACCAGCGCGTCGCGCAGCGTGTTCTGCTGCCGCAGGAAGCCGGGATGCGTGCCGGGGTCCTGCGCATACCAGGTGCCCCATTCGTCGACGGCCAGCCACACCCGCTTCTGCGGGTCGTATTTGTCCATCATCGCCGAATGGCGGGTGATGAGTTCCTCCATCTTCCACGTGCGGCCGAGCGTTTCGGCCCAGGCGGATTCGTCGAAGTCGGTCGGCGATGCCTTGGGCGGCCAGCCGCCGCCGGGCACCGTGTAATAATGGAGCGAGACGGCATCGATCTGGCCGATCGCGTCGCGCATCATCACGTCGGTCCAGTTATAGTCTTCCGAATTGGCACCCGATGCGATCTTCAGCACGCGGCTGCCCTCGGGCGACTTGATGAAGGTCGCGAAACGCTTCGTCTCGTCCGCCGCATATTCGGGACGCATGTTGCCGCCACAGCCCCACAGCTCGTTGCCGATGCCGAAATAGGGGATTTTCCACGGCGCCTTGCGCCCGTTCCTGGCGCGTTCGTCGGCAAGGGTGCCTGCCTGCTGGGTCATATATTCGACCCATTCGGCCATTTCGCGGGGAGAGCCGTTGCCGACATTGCCCGAGATATAGGCCTCGGCGCCGACCTGTTCGGTCAGGTCCATGAATTCATGGGTGCCGACCGCGTTATCCTCGGTCACGCCGCCCCAGTTGGTGTTGATCTTGACCGGGCGTTTGTTCTTGGGACCAATGCCTTCGCGCCAGTGATATTCGTCGGCGAAACAGCCGCCGGGCCAGCGGATGACCGGCACGCCCAGCCGCTTCAGCGCGGCCACGACGTCGTTGCGGAAGCCGCGGGTGTTGGGAATCCTGCGGTCGTTGCCGACCCACAGGCCGCCATAGATGCCGTTGCCCAGATGCTCGGCAAACTGGGTGAAGATGCGCCGGTCATAGGTGGGACCGGCCTGGTCGCCGCGAATCGTGATCCTAGCCGGCTCGCCCGGTTGCGGCGTCGGCGCGGTCTGCGCGGCGGCCCCCGTCGCGAGCAGCAGCGATGCGGTGCCGAGCGCAAGGGCGCGGCGCAGCTTGTGGCGCATGGTTGTCCGGCCGGTCATGGGATCGATCCCCCCCTGAAAATCATTATTGTCTGACTAAAGGGTAGCGCTACCATCGGCCACGATCAAGGGTGGATCGGGGCGCTTTGCAGGCGGCGACAGGGCGGGTAAGAGGGGGCATCCCTTTTCCCCTTATCGACAGGTACTCCTCTTTTGACGTCCTCCCCCCAGTCGTGCGGCCTTGTCGCGGTCCTTGGCGCCCCGAATGCGGGCAAGTCGACACTGGTCAATGCGCTGGTCGGGCAGAAGGTCGCGATCACCAGTCCCAAGGCGCAGACGACGCGCACCCGGTTGATGGGCATCGCGATCGAGGGCGATACCCAGCTGCTGCTGGTCGATACGCCGGGTATCTTCGAACCGAAGCGGCGGCTGGACCGGGCGATGGTGTCGGCGGCGTGGGAAGGCACGGCGGGCGCCGATGCGATCGCGGTGGTGGTCGACGGCAAGGGCGGGATCGGGCCGAAGGTCCGCGCGATCGTCGAGCCGCTGGCCGGCCGGAAAGAGCCGAAGCTGCTGATCCTGAACAAGGTCGACATCGCCGACAAGCCGCGCCTGCTGGACCATGCCGCGCGGCTGCACGAAATGGCGGCGTTCGAGGAGACGTTCTTCGTGAGCGCCACGACCGGCGATGGCCTCGCGGAAATGAAGGCGGCGCTGGCCAAGCGGATGCCCGAGGGGCCGTGGCATTTCCCCGAGGACCAGGTGAGCGACGCCACCGACCGGATGCTGGCGGCCGAGGTCACGCGCGAGCAGCTGTATCACCAGCTGCACGAGGAGCTGCCGTACGCGAGCGCGGTCGATACCGAACGCTATCTGGAGCGCAAGGACGGGTCGGTCGAGATCCACCAGCAGATCTATGTCGCGCGCGACACGCAGCGCGCGATCGTGCTGGGCAAGGGCGGGCAGCGGATCAAGGAAATCGGCGCGACGGCACGCAAGGAATTGCAGGAACTGCTGGGTGTGCGCGTCCACCTGTACCTGCATGTGAAGGTCAAGCCGAACTGGGAAGAGGACCGGATGCTGTACCGGGACATCGGCTTGGACTGGGTGGAGTAAGACCCGCAGCCGTTACCGTACCCCCGCGGAGGCGGGGGTCCAGAGCCACAGGCGGCATCGTGCGTTACCCTGGACCCCCGCCTGCGCGGGGGTACGGTTTGGTGTTGGGGTGGGTGCGGTCTTCAGAACAGCTTTCGCACCGACAGCCGCACGATCCGGCCGTACGGGTCGAGGAACGACGGCTGGAAGCGGTATGGCACCGCGCCGTTCCGGTCGCGGACGGCGCCCCGGTCGTTCAGCAGGTTCTGCACCTCGAACTGGAACACCATCCGCTTCGCCCATGGCGCGCGGGGGGCGAGTTTGTCGGCCTGGGCTTGCGAATAGAGGCCGAGAAAGCCCAGCCCCGAAAAGCGCAGGTCGGCGGCGGGCAGCGGGCTGCGGATGCGGGTGGCGGGGCGCCAGTTGCCATAGATGCCCGCCCGGAACGCGCCCTTCGACCCGCCGATATTGCCCATCACCTCGTAGCGGGGGCGCCCGCCGCTGCCGTCCAGCGTCTCGCCATCCAGCAGGTCGAGTTCGCCCTGCCCCCGAGCCAGCGTCAGCCGGTCGTCGAGCCGTGCGGTGAGGGTGACGAAGCTCCAGATATGTGGCCGGTCGGGCGGGGGCGGCGCATCCTTCGCCGGGGGTGGCGGCTTGGGGCCGACGGGTCCGAAGAACGACATCTCGGCCTTCAGCTTGCGTTCGACCTCGCGGAACAGGTTCACCGGGCGGATGTCGGCGCGCAGCAACCGGCCGGCATCGTCGCGGAGGAAGCGGTCGGGAAAGGCCGCCTGCAACGCCGCCGTCGCGCTGCCGAGATTGGTGACCTGATCGATGATGCGGGTGTCGACATAGCTGAGATTGAGGTTCAGCTGCTTGTCCTTGATCGGGCGCCAGCCGATGCCGAGGGTGCGGATCTGGCGTTCTTCGGGCCGGAGATCGGTGTTGCCGCCGCCGGTGACCGCGATCGGGGCGCTGTCGCCGGTCACGAAGTCGAAGAACGGCGTGTTGGGCACGGTGACGACCGGCTGGGTCAACGTGGCGATGGCGGGCGGGGTGCGCGCGGTGTTGATCGACGCGGTGATCTGCACCGGACGCTTCGGGGTCCAGTTGAGCGCGACATTGCTGCTCGCCAGGCTGCCATAGTCCGACACGCCGGTCAGGCCCAGCATGACATTCGCTGACAGCGACCCGATCGCCGACAGCACGCCGCGATCGGCCGAGGCGATCGGCAGGTCGATGCTGGCGCTGCCGCCGCGTACGGTGCGGGTCAGGGTGCTGGCCGCGCCGGCATCGTCCGCCAAGCGCCCGCTGCTGCCCGACCGGGCAAGATCGGCGTTCAGCGTCAGTTGCGCCGGTCCGGCGGGGAGCTGCAGGACCGGGCCGGTGGCGGTCGCCTTTGCGGTCAGCGTGCCGGTGACGGTGCGGCTGCGCGTGACGATCATCGGCTGGGAGGCGATGACCGGGCCGAGATCGAACGGGTCGGCGCCGCCGTCCACCGCCGCCTGCAACGCATCGGCGGCGACCCCGCGATCGACGGCGGCACGGGCGCGCACCCGGTCATAGCCGCCGGTAAGCGTCCACATCCAGCGGCCGACCCCGCCCTGCAACGCCGATGCGGCATGGAGGGTCAGGCTGTCGTTGCGCTGGGTCAGCACCGGTCCTTCGTCGAGATAGCGGTCGAGGAGGACCGGACGGGCGAAGGGCAGGGCGCTCGCGGCGGGAAGAGTCAGCGTCGCCCCCTGCAACCCGGCGAGTGCGCGGCCGCGTTCGGCCTCCATCGCGAGGTTGAGCGAGGCGGTCATCGTCCGGCCGACCGGCACGACATGGGTGCCATCGACCTTCAGCGCGTCGCGACTGCGCAGCGACAGGAACGGGGACAGGTCGGTCGCGCGGCGGGTGCCGGCGGCATAGGCGGCAAGCGTATCCCGCGTCGCCGGATCGATCGGCACGGCGGCGACCGTTACCGGCCGCCCGGCCAGCGCATTGAGTGCGGCATCGATGCTGCCGCCGTCGGGGCTGCGCAGATTGCCGATCCGGTCGAACGGGCTGTCGCTGTCGGGGATATAGGGGCGCTGCGTTGCGCGCAGGCGGTTCTGCCGGTCGTAGTTGATCGTCAGCACGGTACGCCGGTCGCCGGCGATGCGGGTCGACCCCAGTTCCAGCCGTTCGGTGCTGCCGCCGCCATCGGTCGTCGTGCCGGCACCCTGATCGACGACGAACGCGCGGAACCGCGCCTTCAGGACGAAATTGACGACGCGGACGGTGGGGGCAAAGCCGAACCGGGCGGCGTCCTGTTCGGACAATATCTCGGTCCGCTCCAGCGCTTCGGGCGGGAGCGTCCAGATCTCGCGCTCGCTGGCGATGCGGCGACCGTTCAGCAGGAACACCGGAGCGCCGCCGCTCGCCGAACCGGTCAGCGGTTCCAGCAGCTTGGCGAGCTGTGCCATGCTGGTCGCGCCCAGCGCCCGCAGCGCGGCGGCATCGAGAACGGCGACCGGAGCGACGTCGCCGATCGCCGAGCCGGGCGGGCGCTTGCCGGTGACGATGATTTCGTCGCGCGGCGAGTCGTCTTCCTCCTGCGCGGCGGCGGGCAGTGGCACCGCCAGCACGGCGGCACCGGCCAGTGTTCGCCCGACTGCCATCCTCATCCGCCGCTCCAAATCGTTGCGGCGTCCGGGCTAGAGGCGATTTCGGACCGAAACGTGGCGAAAGGCGGCCGAGGCGCGGCGGACACCAAAAAGGGCCGGCCCTCTCCGTATCGGAAAGGACCGGCCCCAGGTCCGACACCCCGTTACGCCACCGGGGATGCCGGAAACCGGATCAGCGGTTGCAGTAGCGCGGCGGGTCGGCCCGATCGATCGCCCGGCCGGCGACCGCGCCGACACCGCCACCCAGGATG
>CAJYRU010000302.1 GCA_913777295.1 uncultured Sphingomonas sp.
CGGAACGGACGTTCCAGCAGATCGCGCAGGTCGCCGGACGTGCCGGGCGCGGGACCAAGCCCGGCCATGTCTATATCCAGACGACGCAGCCCGGCGCGCCGGTGATGCAGGCGCTGATCTCCGGCGATGCCGACAGCTTCTATGCCGCCGAAACCGAGGCGCGGGCGGACGCCGGGGTGCCGCCCTTCGGCCGCTATGCCGCGATCATCGTGTCGTCCGAGGACAAGGGCGCGGCGGAGGCCACCGCGCGGGCGATCGGGCGCGCGGCACCGCAGGTAGAGGGATGCCATGTCTATGGCCCCGCCCCCGCCCCGCTCGCCATGCTGCGCGGGCGCCACCGATTCCGCCTGCTGGTCCATGCGACCCGCAGCCTCGACGTGCAGGACGTGATCCGCGCCTGGCTGGACGGGGTCGAATGGGGTGCGAAGGTGCGGGTGGCGGTGGACGTCGATCCCTATAGTTTCGTGTGACCTTGGCGAAGGCAATACAGGCAGTTAGCATCGCCCCCAACGTATCTGGGGGAGTGTAACGATGCGGCGTCTGGTTCAGTGGTTGGCGTGCGGGGCGATGGCGTGCTGGCCGGTTGCGGCCCATGCGGAATGGCAGGAGGCAAGGACCGCGCATTTCGTCGTCTATTCCGACGACAAGCCGGCGGCGGTGTCGCATTTCGCCGAACGGCTTGAACGGTTCGACCGGCTGCTGCGCTTTCTGACGAACGCACCGACGACGACGAGCGGACCTGCCAATCCCGTCACCGTCTATGTCGTCGACGATCAGTCGGCAGTTGCCAGCCTGGCGGGCAGTGCCAATGTCGCGGGTTTCTACATCCCGCGCGCGGGTGGCTCGGTCGCGTTCGTGCCGCGCCAGATGGTGCAGGAATCGGCCAACGCGATCGGCGCCGAAGCGATCCTGTTCCACGAATATACCCATCACTTCATGCTGTCGAACTGGGCCGACGCCGCGTTCCCCGCGTGGTTCGTCGAGGGGTTCGCCGAATTTTTCGGGCCGACCCGGATGAAGCCCGACGGCAGTATCGAGATCGGCCGCCCCGCCATGTACCGCGCCGAGGCCTTTGCCGATGGCCTGCCGGTATCGTCCGCGACGCTGCTGAGCGGCAATGCAAGCAAGAGTGGGGTCGACGGAATCTATGCCCAAGGGTGGCTGCTGACCCATATGCTGGTGTTCGATGCGGGCCGGAAGGGGCAGCTCGGCAGCTACATGGACGCGATCAATGCGGGCAAGCCGATGATGGAGGCGGCGAAGGCGCTGGGCGAACCGCGACAGCTGGACCGCGACCTGTCGGCCTATATGCGGCGCGGGATGCGCTATTCGACGCTGCCCAGCGGCATGATTCCCGATCTGCCGGTGACGGTGCGCCCGCTGCGGCCGGGGGAGATCGCGATGATGCGCACCCGGCAACGCTCGAAAAAGGGGGTGACCCCGGACCAGGCCCGTCAGCTGGTGTCCACCGCGCGCCGCGCCGCCGCCCCTTATCCCAACGACCCCGCAGCGCAGGTCGCGCTGGCAGAGGCAGAATATGACGCCGGCAATTTCGCCGAGGCGGAGGCCGCCGCCCGCCGGACGATCGCAGCCGATCCGCGATCGGTGGACGGTCATCTCTATCTCGGCATGGCACGCGCGGCCGCGGCGCAGGCGAGCAAGGTTACCGATCCGGCGCAATGGCGCGACATCCGCAAGTCCTTCCTGACCGCCAACGGCATCGATCATGATGCGGCCGAACCGCTGGTCGAATTCTACAAATCCTATCGGGTCGCCGGCACGCCGCTGACCGCCAACACGCGTGCGGCGCTGATGCGGGCGCACCTTCTCGGGCCGCAGGACCCCGATGTGCGGATGCTGGTCGCGGCCGACCTGCTCGATCAGGGCAAGGCTGCCGATGCACGTACGATGCTCGGCCCGATCGCCTATGCGCCCCACCGCGACGACAATGCGACGCTGGCCGCGACGATGATCGCGACCATCGACAAGGAGGGCGGCCCGGCCGCGCTGGCCAAATGGCGCGAGGCGACCGATCCGGCGAAGAAGGGGCAAACGGGCGCCAAGGCCGGCTGAACGCCCGCGCCAACTCCCCTTGCCCCGCGCGCCGCTTTGTCGGAAACGGCGGCGTGATGACCAAAGACCCGATGCCGTTCGTCCGACTGCTGACCCGCTGGCTGACCGTGCTGGCGGCCATGCTGCTATTCGCCGCGCCGGCCCGTGCCGACGACGTGTCGGCAGCGGCGCGCGGGGTGGTGCGCGTCGTGGTGATCGCGACGGTCGATGGCGAGATGGTCGATGTCGAACACGGCACCGGCTTTGCCGTCGCGCCGGGGCGGATCGTCACCAATGCCCATGTCGTCGAACTGCTCGAACGCTATCCGGGCGAGGCGGTCGTCGGCGTCGTCCCGTCGGAGGGTGACAAGTCGTTCGAGGGGCGCGTGGTGCGCCTCGACAAGTCGCGCGACCTGGCGCTGATCGAGGTCGGCGGCGTGCGTCTGCCGCCGCTTACCCTCTATACCGGGCCGCTGGGAGAAAGCGATCCACTGATCTCGCTCGGCTATCCGGGCAATGTCGACCTGGCGACGGCGCGCTCCGCCGACGATTTCGTGACGCCGACCGCGCCGGTACGGTCGCAGGGGGTGATGTCGGGCAACCGCACGCTGGAGGGGACCGCCGTGCTGGTCCACACCGCCAGCATCGCGCGCGGCAATTCGGGCGGGCCGCTGCTCGACCGGTGCGGGCGGGTACTGGGCGTCAATTCGGCACTGACGCGGGGCGAAGAGGGCGATGCCAGTTTCGCCTTCGCCATCGCCGACAGCGAACTGATCGCGTTCCTGCGCGAGGCGGGGCAGCCCGTCTCGACCGTCGCCACCCCCTGCCTGACGCTGGCCGATGCCGATGCGCGCGACCGGGCGGAGGCCGAACGGCAGAGCGTCGAGGATCGTGAGCGCGCCCGCGCCGCCGCCGAGCGCGCCCGCGACGACCGCGAGGCCGCACTGGAAAAGGCGCGGGCCGACAATGCCGAGACCCGCGAGAACATGATCGCGGTCGCAGCTTTGCTGCTGGCGCTGTCGGTGCTGGCGGTCGGTGGCGCGGGGATGCTGGCGAGCAGGCGGCAGAAGAAGCAGAAGCGCCAGGCGCGCCTGGCGGCGATCGCCGGCGGGGTGCTGTTCGTCGCAGCGGTCGCGACGTTCCTGCTGCGACCCGATTTCGACCCCGAATCGGTCGCCGCCGCCGACGAATCGGGCAGCACCGCTGCGACCCGCACGACGCCGTTGTCGGGGCAGCTGCAATGTACGCTGGTCCCCGAACGCAGCCGGATCATCCTGTCGCCGGTCGAAACGGTCCGCTTCGACTGGCGCGCGGATGGCTGCATGAACGGCCGCACCCAATATGCCGAGGCGCCGGGCGGTGGATGGGAACGCATCCTGGTGCCGAGCGAGGATGCGACGGTATCGGTACTGCGCTTCGATCCGGTCAGCGGCAGCTATACCAACAGCCGCTACCTGCTGTCGGCCGAGGCGATGCAGCGCGCCCGGTCGCTGCGGGGCCAGGTCCAGCAAAAGGCGTGCGCCGCCGACACCGGCGCACGCGCGGCACTGGCGACGCAGCAATCAGCGATTCGCACCGCGTTGCCGGCGCAGGTGAACGAGCGGCTGGTCTATCGCTGCACGGCGGCAAGGTAGAAGGGGTTCTCACGCGAAGGCGCGGAGGGCGTTCCGGGGAGAGCGCCAGCGATAGGAGGGCTCTGCGGCATCGGAGTTCGATCCATGCTCGCAACAAGCGTCATCCCAGCGAAAGCTGGGATCTCCCGCTGGCAGCACGTCGCAGGAGCCGCAGGAGACCCCAGCCTTCGCTGGGGTGACGGCATGGAGAAGCGCCCCCCCCCTTCGCGTGAACCAAACTTCCTCCTTCCGGCGACCCCGATAATCCCCTGTTCAGCTTGGGTCCGAATCGCGTCGCGTGACATCGCGTCCCACAAAGCTTGCGAAATCGTGACACCGATGCTAGCGGCCCCACGACCCATCGGGGGCGCATGGGCCGGTCAGCGGCGCGACATTGTTCGCGACGGCGGTTGGGTTTGCGGCCCCCTTTCGTGCATGGGATTTTGAAGTTGACCCCTGACAAGGACGCGCGCGTGGAGACATCCGGCGGAACTACTGGTGGCGGCGGTACGATCCAGGCGAGCCTGGGCGGCCGCTATGCGACCGCGCTGTTTGACCTCGCCCGGCAGCAGGGCCAGCTGACGGCCGTCGAATCGAGCCTGAAGACGGTGTCGACCGCGATGGGCGAATCGGCCGATCTGGCCGCGCTTGTGAAGAGCCCGCTGGTCGGTCGCGACGATGCCGCCCGCGCCATCGCCGCGCTGGTACCGGTGCTGGGCCTCGACCCGCTCACCGCGAATTTCCTCGGCGTGCTGGCGCAGAATCGTCGCCTGGGCGACCTGCCCGCGATCATCCGCGCGTTTCGCGACCTTGCGGCCCGTTCGCGCGGCGAAACCAATGCGGAGGTCGTCTCGGCCCACCCGTTGGACCAGGCCCAGGTCGACGCGCTCAAGCAGCAGCTGCGTCACCGCGTCGGCCGCGAGGTCGCCATCGACCTGAAGGTCGATCCCTCTCTCCTTGGCGGACTGGTCGTGAAGATCGGCAGCCAGATGATCGATAGCTCGATCAAGACCCGACTGAACACGCTCGCGCACGCGATGAAAGGCTGAACATGGATATCCGCGCCGCAGAAAT
>CAJYRU010000303.1 GCA_913777295.1 uncultured Sphingomonas sp.
CCGTGCCGCTTGTCATTCGCACGCAAGGCCTATCAAAGAATCCGGCACGCGAACCGTCGATCAAGGTTCGCGTCGTCAAAGTGAATGAACTTAAAACCGTACTACCGAAGGAGACTGTCTGGGTTACCCCGGCGCAGCGCCATTCACAGATCACCGAACGCCAACGCCAAATCGCGGCGCGCATGGCCGATCACTGATTGGATCAACAACCCGCAACGATCTGCCACTCAGCCAAGGCTGCTGAGTGGCAGTGCTTCGAAGTCTTCCTATCTGCGAGGTGGCGTTCTAAACTGATTTCGTTGTGGAAGTTGGCTTGGCCCCCTTGAAGCCACGCACGAAATCTGCGGTGGATGTTTACAGCGACCGGTGATCTCGTTCCGGAATTCGTTCGACCGAATTTTTCATATATCGCGGAAGCATAGTGAGCTCCGGCCCGCAACCCTTACCGACGGCTGCCCAGCGTCATCTTGGCTCCGGCATAAAAGTAGCGGCCTACGGGTGAAATCGGCACGTTCGTTTCAAAACCGATGTCCGGCTTCTGATTGGTGAAGTTGTTCACGCCTGCGTAGAAAGCGAAGGCATCTCCGACCTGGTACTGCGCCCGAATGTCGTGCTGCCACAGTTCCTTGAAGCGGAAGTACTGCGGATCGACATAGCTCGGATTTCCGTCGGTGGCGACCCGCTCGAACCGGCGCACGCCATTCTGCCAGCGCAAGTTGTAATTCACGGTCAGCGCGCCCAATGACCAGCTTGGAGAAAAGGTAAGGTTGTACTTGGGACGGAACGGCTGATCGCGATTATCCTGCACATCGGCGCCGATGGTCGGAATCTGCTCCAATCGGTGCAGATAGCCGCCGACGAGCCTGATATCGAAATTGCCGATATTGGCCGTGGTCACTTGGTATGCAGCGTTGAGTTCCAGACCGGCGGTCCTGAAGGCCGCAACGTTTTCAGGCTGGACGATGTAGCCGTTGATATAACCGCTGCCGACCTGGCGGCTGATCGCCTCGCAAAAAGGATTGTTCGTCGTCGGTTGATCCACGCACAATGCAGCGACCGTGGAGGCATTGGCCGTGTTGATGGCGTCCTTGATACGGATATCATACCAGTCCAACGCGATTTGCAGACGTGGGAGCGGGCGCAGGACCACACCGGCAGTCCAAGTCCGGGCAACCTCGGCCTTGAGATTGGCGTTGCCCTGCCGCGCTCCCGGGATGAAGATATTGGCATTGGGATTGTTGGCGCTGGTGAAATTGGCGGCGTTACCGCCAGCCGATCCGATCAAGGCCGCGCAGTTTGCCGCACGGTACTGCGTGCCATCGCCACGGTTGCCAAGGTAGCACGGATCGGTGATGTAATCGCTGTCACCGGTACGTGGGCGGAACACTTCGGCGATGTTGGGCGCACGGACGGACTGCCCGTAAGACCCGCGGAAGGTAAGTTCCACGACAGGAGCCCATACGCCGTTGAACTGGTATGTCTTGGTGCTGCCTACAGTCGAGTAGTCGGAATAACGCCCCGCCGCGCCCACAGATAGCAGGTGCGCGAATGGCCGGTCCTTCAACAATGGCAGGTTGAGCTCGCCAAAGGCCTCCCACACGTCGAACTTACCGCTGGAGGGCGTCGGGATGACGTACTCGTCATACTGATAGAACACGTTGTCGAGCAATTCCTGGGCCGGACGGAAGCGGCTGGATTCACGCCGATACTCGCCCCCGAACGCAAATTGCACGGGGCCGCCCGGCAGTTGGAACAACGCTCCGAAGTCGCCGCTGATCGATGCGTTGACGACATGCTGTTCGAGCCGTGCATTGCTGACCGGATCGGACAGGTAGTAGCCGTAGGACGCCGGGTCGACGGTATTGGCGCCGAAGGTGTTGACGGGCACGCAGCCTGCCGCCCGCGCGGCCGCGGAACGGCAGACGATCTGCCCGGTCGCGGGATCGCGCACAGCGTCGAGCGCGGCGGTAAAGCGGTCGCTCAGCCGGTCGTTCAGGTTGGTCGCGCGCACATCGGTGCGTCCATACGTGTAGTAAGCGTCGTAAGTGGCATGGTCGGAGATCCTGCCGGTGACGTCGATGACGCCGCGGTAGGTCCTCCGGCGATCCTCCTCCCCGCGACGCGGGATATCGAAGTTGTTGCGACTGATGTCGATCGAAGTCAGCCCGGCTTGCTGCGCTGCTGCGAGGAGATTTGCCGGGATAAACGGATTGTCCAGCGTGACCGTCGCAGGATAATTGCCGCCGTAGCCGGCAAATGAGCGCGCGGTGCTCTGCACGAACTTGCCTTCGATGCTGACCTTGAAGGCATCGGATGCTTCAAACCGGCCCAGCAGATTAACGGCGTGACGCTCTGTCTTGGGATAGATGTCACCGATATAGCCGGCCACCGGCGTATCGTCCCCGCCGGTCGAGTAGCCATCGTTTTCGAGCACGGTGCCTGGCGTATAGATGCGCCCGTCGCCCCGATACCGCACGCCGCCGATATCGACGATGCCATAGGTCGAGCTGTCGGGATAGCGGATGTCGCGCACCGGCCCCTTCTGGTAGCTGCCGGCCTTGGACGGATCGTAGCCATTCAGGTTGACGAAGTTCGCGCGATTGGCGCTACGCAGATAGCTGCGATCATCGTTTGCGAGCGGGTCATCGGCATTGTACTCGTAGGCGACCGTCAGGTTGGCGCGGCCACCGGCGAAATTGCGACCGGCGATGATCGAAGCGAAGCGGTTGCCCGCATCCCCATGCTCGGAGATGCCCATCTGCGCGCGGGCAGAGATGCCATCGAAGTCGCGGCGCAGGACAAAGTTGACCACGCCGGAAACGCCATCGGCACCATAGACCGCCGAAGCCGCGCCCGTCAGCACGTCAACCCGCTCGATCAGATCGGTGGGGATGGTGTTGATGTCGACTGCCGCGCTGTCCGCCTGGCCGGCGACATGGCGGCGGCCGTTGACCAGCACAAGAGTGCGATTGGGGCCAAGGCCACGCAGATCGAGGAGGTTGAGGCCGACCTGGCCCACTGCGCCTTGCGTCTGCGAATTTCCTGCCGTGCGGGTGCTGTCCAACGAGTTGGTGAGCGCCGGCACCCTCTGCAGGAAGGCGGTCACGTTGGTGTTGCCGGACTGTGCGATCGAGGCTGCGTCGAACGAGACGATCGGATTGGGCGCGGCATAGTCGCGCCGGCGGATGCGCGATCCGGTGACGACGATCGTGTCGTCCGTGCTTTGGGCGGACCCTTGAGATGCGTCTCGGGGCGCTTCCTGTGCGAGCGCAGGCGATCCTGCCATGATCATGGCGCATCCTGCGAGCAGCACGCCGCGCATCGTCGATGTCTTGTTCATTGCCCTGAGCACCCCTGCTTTGTTCGGCTTATTGTGATGCCGTTTGGCGCGGAACCTGGCGACTGACAACTTGTTACAATCGCCCCCTCGGGCAACTGGCGTCGGGGCGAGCGCGCGGCCATTAGAAGTTGATGGGAGCATGGCAGGACAGTCGGGGAGATCGCCTGACACGCAGGAACGTCTTGGCGGGTGCCGCTGTCGTGGCTGCCACATCGTGCGGACCGAAAGCTGCCACCCCGCCGCTGCGGTTCTGGGCGACCAGCTATGAGGGCGATTACTCCCCCCACCTGATGCCCGCCTTCACGGCCGCGACCGGTATCGAAGTCGATGTGCAATCGGTGCCATCCACCGCGGCTCACGAGAAGATGCTGACCGCATACGCTGGCGGCGTATCGCCAGACGTGTTCATGCTGCCCTCCGGCTGGATCGGCGAGTTCGCGACGATCGGTGCGCTCGCGCCGGTACCCTCGCCCGATCTGGTGACGGATATCGTCCCCGCCGCCCTCGCCCTCGCGCAAGTAGAAGGCAAAAACTGGGCTGTTCCATGGGCGGCCGCGCCTCAGGTTCAGTTTTACCGCCGCGATCTGCTGCAGGACGCCGGTTACGCCAGCATGCCGACAAGCTGGAACGCATGGCGCGAGATGGGCCGCACGATCAAGCGCCGCCGCCCGGACGAGTTCGTGTTCCTGACCCTGCTGAACTGGCCCGACACTCTGTTCTCGATGCTCTACCAGACCGGCGCGTCGATGCTGCGGGACCATAACACGCGCGGCAACTTCCGTTCGGCAGAGGCAGAGGCCGCCTTCGCATTCTACCTTTCGCTGTTCACCGAAAACCTGGCCCCCCGCGCCCTATCGACGGAAGTGCAGGACCCCTTCGCGGCCTTCGCGCAGGGGCGATATGCCGTGTGGCCAAGCTGGCCGACACTACTGCTCGACCTGCATCGCCGCCGCGCGGAGATCTCGGCGGACCGCTGGGCGGTGGCCAGGCTCGCAGGTCCAAACGGCCCGGGACCTGCTGCGATGATTGCCTCGAACGTGGCGGTCAGCGCCGCCACGGCGCGTCCAACAGCCGCTTGGGCATTGGTTAGGCATCTGACCTCGACCACCAGCGAACTGCGTTTTCAGCAGCTGATCGGTAACCTGCCGGCTCGGGCAAGTGCCTGGGCTTCGCCGCAACTCCAGGCGCCGGTGCTGCGGCCCTTTGCCGAGCAGATGCGCGAACCAGCGATGGCGCCCAAGATCATCGAGTGGGAACGGATCCAGATCGAAGTGCAGCTTGTCGCCGAGCGTGTCGTGCGTGGGCTTCTGACCATCCCGCAGGCGCTCGCCACCATTGAT
Organism: uncultured Sphingomonas sp.; assembly: GCA_913777295.1. GTDB lineage: Bacteria > Pseudomonadota > Alphaproteobacteria > Sphingomonadales > Sphingomonadaceae > Sphingomonas. Next base: position 4,681 of record CAJYRU010000303.1, read on the forward strand.
GACCGCATCGATCAGATACTCGCCAAGCGTCGCGCGCTGGTAGAGGCCGGGCGCATCGTATGACCCACCAGGAACGCACTGCCTGGCTGTTCACCGCGCCGGTGCTGGCGATTATCGCTGCGATGCTGGTGCTGCCGGTAACCCTTGCCCTGGCCCTCAGCCTCACCGACTACAGCATCTACGCGCTGGC
>CAJYRU010000304.1 GCA_913777295.1 uncultured Sphingomonas sp.
GGCACGGTCGCCCGCCCCAGCCCCGCCGCCGCCGCATCGATCGCCAAGCCGGCATCGGCGACGCGGACCAGCGCGCCCGCATCCTCCGGATTGCAGCCGGGCCAGCCGATCCGCGTGTCGGCGCCGCCGCCGATACGTTCGACCATGACCATGCCATCCGATTCGAGCGCTTCGCCCTCATGCGAGCCCGGCCCCTCGCCCCAGCGGATCGCGAGGTCGAGATTGGCTTCGGTAAAATCCAGCGCATCGTCCGCCGCGACCAATACGAAGCGCAGTTCGGGGTCGGCGGCGGCGATACGCGACAGGCGCGGCAGCAGCCATTTCTGCGTCAGGTCGCGCGGCGCGGCGATAGTCAGCGACTTGGACGACTGCCCCGCCTGCATCGCGCGTACCGCTTCCTCGAACTGCAGGAAGCCGCCGCGCAACGCGGCCAGTCCGGCCTCGCCTTCGGGCGTCAGTTCGAGGCCGCGGGTCGTGCGGCGGAACAGCACGACGCCGAGCGTATCCTCCAGCGCGCGGACCTGCTGCCCGACCGCCGCCGGGGTTACCGCCAGTTCGTCGGCGGCGCGGGTGAAGGACAGGTGCCGCGCCGCGGCGTCCAGCACGCGCAGGCCGTTCAGCGGCAGGTGCGTCCGCTTCATGCGCCGACCGCCGGTGCCAGCAGGGCGAATCGCGGGATGGCGACGTCGAACGTCTCTCCGTCATCGGCCAGCATGTGATAGCTCCCCTGCATCGCCCCGGTCGGGGTCGTCAGCGGACAGCCCGACACATAATCGAAGCTGCCGCCCGGTTCGATCACGGGCAGTTCGCCGATCACGCCTTCGCCCTCCACGCTATGCCGCTCGCCGCGCCCGTCGGTGATGATCCAGTGGCGGGTGAGCAGCTGCACCGTCCGCTCCGAATCATTCTCGATCCGGATGTGATATGCCCAGAACCAGCGCCCCTGCGCCGGCTGCGACTGTTCGGGCAGATAGGTCGCCGATACCCGCACCACGATACCGCCGGTCGTCGCCTCGTGCGGGAACAGCGCCTTCATAGGGCGACCGCGCGCAATGCCTGATCCAGATCGGCGATCAGGTCGTCCGCGTCCTCCAAGCCTATATTGATGCGGATCATGCCCTCGGAAATGCCCATCTCGATCCGCTTCTCTTCGGCCACACCCGAATGGGTGGTGGAGGCAGGATGCGTCATCAACGAACGCGAATCGCCGATATTGTTCGAAATATCGATCAGCTGCAGCGCATCGAGCAGCCCGTGCGCCTGGGCGCGACCACCGTCGAGTTCGAACGAGAAGATCGGCCCGGCCATCTTCATCTGGCGCATACACAATTCGTGCTGCGGGTGGCTGGGCAGGCCCGGCGCATTGATCTTCGGCACGCGGCTTTCGAGGAAGCTCGCGACCTTCAGCGCATTTTCCGACTGGCGCATGACACGCAGGTCGAGCGTCTCCAGCCCCTTCAGCACGACCCAGGCGTTGAACGCACTGAGCGTCGGGCCGGTATTGCGGGTGAAGGGCAGCAGCACGTCGTCGATGAACGCCTTGGTCCCGCAGACGGCACCGGCAAGGACGCGGCCCTGCCCTTCCATCAGCTTGGTCGCGCTATACGCCACCACGTCCGCGCCGAAGTCCATCGGCCGTTGCAGCGCGGGACTGGCAAAGGCGTTGTCGACGACCGTCACGATGCCACGCTCGCGCGCCGCCGCGCAGATCGCGGTCAGGTCGGCGACGTCCATCGTCGGGTTGGCCGGCGTTTCGAAGAACCAGACCTTGGTGTTCGGCCGGCTGGCATCGATGAATGCCTGGGTGTCGCGCGCATCGACGACATCGGTCGCAATCCCGAACTTGGGCAGCAGCGTGTCGGTCAGCCAGCGGCACGACCCGAAAGCGGCGCGCCCGCCGACCAGGTGATCGCCCGCCGACAACTGGCTGAGCAACGCCGCGGTCATCGCCGCCATGCCGGTCGCCATGGTGCGGCACGCCTCCGCCCCTTCGAGCAGGGCGATACGCTCCTCCAGCATCTCGACGGTGGGGTTCTGCAACCGCGAATAGGTCATGCCGACCTGTTCGCCCGCAAACCGCGCGGCGGCATCGCCGGCACAGTCATAGGCATAGCCCGAGGTGAGGAACAACGCTTCCGACGTCTCGCCATATTCGCTGCGCGCGGTGCCACCACGCACGGCCTGCGTTGCGGGGCGCCAGTTGGCGGTGATGCTGCGGTCTTGTCCGGTCTTGCGCTTCATGGCGCCGTCTTTGCGCGCTCGGGGCAAGAATTTCCAGTGGAGATGCACCCCGCTGGACCGCCCTGCCGCCAGGAGGTACAGCGCGGCGATGCGTTCCGTACTCAATGTGCATCGCTCCATCCTGGGTCAGCCATGGCGCTGGCGCGGGTTGGAGGGCGATGTGTGCGACGACGGGTTCGTCGCCGACGACCTCGTCACCCGTATCCTGCTGGCGCGTGGCTGCCCGCGCGAGGCGCTGGCCGCGCACAAGGCGCCCAGCATCCGCGAATTCATGCCCGACCCGTCGATCTTACGCGACATGGACCGCGCCGCCGAACGCCTGGCCGATGCAGTGCTGGCACAGGAGCCGGTCGCGATCTTCGGCGATTACGACGTCGATGGCGCCACGTCGGCAGCACTGCTGGTGCGGCTGCTGCGCGACCTGGGCCTGACCGCCCGCCCCTATATCCCCGACCGGCAGCGCGAGGGGTATGGCCCCAACGCGCCGGCGATGCTGCGGCTGGCGGGCGAAGGCGCGACCCTGATCGTCACGGTCGATTGCGGCGCGCAGGCATTCGACGCGCTCGCCGCCACGCGCGACGCCGGGGTCGATGTGCTGGTGGTGGACCATCACCAATGCACGACCGAGCTTCCCCCCGCCCTCGCCATCGTCAATCCGAACCGGTTGGACGAGGGCGAAGGCGCGGCACACGGCCATCTGGCGGCAGTCGGGGTCGCGTTCCTGCTGGCGGCGGCGCTGGTGCGGACGCTACGCGCACGCGGCTTCT
>CAJYRU010000305.1 GCA_913777295.1 uncultured Sphingomonas sp.
GGCTCCTTCGCAACGCTGATTATGGCGCGACAACGCCGATTGCAAATCGCGACGATCGGTTGACGCATCGCGACCGGCTCGATAGCTGATAGCGCTACCAATAACGGTGACGGCCACGCCGGACGCCGAAAGTCATGGGAGAGAGATCGTGACCCTAGCGTCCAAGCCCGTTCGCCTTGCCCTCGCCAGCCTGCTGGCGACCGCCGCCACCGGTACCGTCATTGCGCAATCGCGCCCTGCCCGTCCGTCCGCTGCCGAAAAAATGCTCTACAAGGACGCGTCGCAGCCGGTTGCAGCGCGCGTCGAGGACCTCCTTCGCCGTATGACGCTGGAGGAAAAGGTCGCCCAGATGATCGGCGTCTGGGAAAAGAAGGGCGATATTCAGGACGTCAAAGGCAATTTCTCGGCAGCCAAGGCGTCCCGTGCCTTTCCCAATGGCCTGGGCCAGATCACCCGCCCGTCGGACAAGCGCGGCGTGACCGTCAGCAACAACGCCGCCGGGGTTGCCGCCGACGCGGTCAACCGCACCGCGCAGGAAACCGCCGATTACATCAACGCCGCACAGCGTTGGGCGGTGGAGAATACCCGGCTCGGCATTCCGATGATTATGCACGAAGAGGCGCTGCACGGCTACGTTGCGCGCGGTGCGACCAGCTTCCCGCAATCCATCGCCCTCGCCTCGTCCTGGGACCCGGCGCTGGTCGAACGGGTGTTCGGCGTGGCGGCGCGCGAAATGCGGGCGCGCGGCGCCAACCTTGCGCTCGCCCCCGTCGTCGACGTCGCGCGCGACCCGCGTTGGGGCCGGATCGAGGAAACCTATGGCGAGGACCCCTATCTCGTCGGTGAAATGGGCCTTGCCGCGATCCGCGGGTTCCAGGGGACCACCCTGCCGTTGAAGCCGGACAAGGTCATGGTCACCCTCAAGCACATGACCGGCCATGGCCAGCCCGAGAACGGCACCAACGTCGGTCCGGCCAATATTTCCGAACGGACCCTGCGCGAGAACTTCTTCCCGCCGTTCGAACGCGCCGTCAAGGAATTGCCGGTCCAGGCGGTGATGGCGTCGTATAACGAGATCGACGGCATTCCCAGTCACGCCAACAAATGGCTGCTCGACGACGTATTGCGTCGCGAATGGGGCTATAAGGGATCGGTGGTCAGCGACTATTTCGCGATCAAGGAACTGAATACCCGTCACAAGCTGTACGGCACCGACATGGCCGCTGCCGGCCGTCGCGCACTCGACGCCGGGGTCGACATGGAACTGCCCGATGCGGAGGGCTGGTCGACGCTCGCCCAGATGGTGAAATCGGGCCAGGTGCCGCAGGAACAGGTCGATAACGCCGTCCGCCGCATCCTGACCATGAAATTCCAGATGGGACTGTTCGAACACCCCTATGTCGACGCGCGCGCGGCCGAAGCGAAGACCGCGACGCCGGACGCCATCGCCCTTGCCCGCGAAGCCGCCGTCCGATCGATGGTGTTGCTCAAGAACCAGAACAACCTGCTGCCGCTCGACCCGGCGAAGATCGGCAAGATGCTGGTGGTCGGCACCCACGCGCGCGACACCCCGATCGGCGGCTATTCGGACGTTCCCAAGCACGTCGTCAGCGTGCTGGAGGGGATGCAGCAGGCCGCACAAGGCCGCTTCTCGGTCGATTATGCCGAGGGGGTTCGCCTGACCCGCAGCCGCCAATGGGCCGCGGACAAGGTGGAACTGGTCCCGGCCGCGGAGAACGCCCCGCTGATCGACGAAGCGGTGCGCAAGGCGGCGCAGGCCGACACGATCCTGCTGGTGCTGGGCCAGAACGAGCAGCTGAGCCGCGAAGCCTGGGCCGACAACCATCTGGGCGATCGGCAGAAGCTGGACCTGATCGGTGAACAGAATGAACTCGCCCGTCGCCTGTTTGCGACCGGCAAGCCGGTCGTCGTCGTCCTGCTGAACGGCGGGCCGCTGGCCGCGACCTATCTGGAGGCGAATGCGCCGGCGATCGTCGAGGGGTGGTATCTGGGGCAGGAAACCGGCAATGCCGTCGCCGACGTGGTGCTGGGCCGCGCCAATCCGGGCGGCAAGCTGCCGGTATCGGTCCCGCGTTCCGAAGGGCAGCTGCCGATCTTCTACAACCACAAGCCGACCTCGCGGCGCGGCTATCTGTTCGACAGCACGGCACCGCTCTATCCGTTCGGCTACGGCCTGTCCTACACCAGCTTCACCGTCGGCGCCCCGCGCCTCGCCAAGGCGACGATCGGTCGCGACGAAACCGTTCGCGTATCGGTCGACGTCGCCAACACCGGTCGCCGCGCGGGCGACGAGGTGGTCCAGCTCTACGTCCGCGACGACGAAGCCACGGTCACGCGCCCGGTTCTCGAGCTGAAGCACTTCCAGCGGGTCACGTTGCAGCCCGGCGAACGCCGGACGGTGACGTTCGACCTGAAGCCGAGCGACCTTGCCTTCTGGAACGTCGAAATGCACCGGGTGGTGGAACCGGGTACCTTCACGATCAGCGCCGGCAACAGCTCGACGCAGTTGAAGGCAACGACGCTGACCGTACGCTGATCGGTCAGAGGCGGCCGGTACGTCGATGTCGCACGACGTACCGGCCGTTCCCGGACGAAATGCTACGCTGACGTATGGTGCCGGGATGGCTGGCCCGACCGCGTATCTGAATAGGTAATAATACGGCTTGGAATGCGGGCAGCCGAGAGCGGCGGGTTGCCATTACCGCAGGAACGCTGTCGCTCTCGCAAGTGCCCGATAGGATGCGGGCCGGTCCTGTCGATTCAGATGACCGCCCCAAGCTCTGTCGAGTGCAGACCT
>CAJYRU010000306.1 GCA_913777295.1 uncultured Sphingomonas sp.
TCGTCGCGCCGCTCACCGGCACGATGGTCAGCCCCAGATCGGCCTCGGCGACCCGCGCCGCCGCGACCGACGCCTGCGACCATGGCGTACCGTCATCGACCGCCACGATCCGCCGCACCCCGCGCGACCGGGCATAGCTCAGGATCGCCGCCGTCGCCTGCGCGGGCGTGATGCCGAACACGAACGCCGACCCGCTGCGGGCGTTCGCATCGTTGGTCAGCGCCACGACCGGCACGCTTACCGCCGCCGCCACCGCCCGCGTCTCCGCCGCCGACAACGGCCCCAGCAGCATCGCCGCCCCGCGCTTCACCGCCGCGCGCGCCGCACTCGCCGCGCCGGCCGCCGTGCCGCCGGTATCAAGGACGGTCAGTGCCGCGGCATCGGTTTGCGCAAGCATCGCCGCATTGCGTATGCTAAGGCCCAGCGCCGCACGGTCTCCGGTCAGCGGAACCAGCAACGCGGCGGAGCGCTTGCTCCGTTTCGCAGCCATCAGGGGGGACGCGATCGATGCCACCGACGACAGCAGCACCGCATCGCGAACCAATCCAAGCGTCGAGCGCCGCGATCGCATTGTCGAGTCCTTCCCGGTTGCTGGCACGTCGGCGTAGTATCCGCTTCGCCGCGCTCGGCATAGCCTCGTTCGCGGTCGCGATGATCGTGACGCTGCCCGCCAGCCTGATCGCGGGCAATACCGACTGGCGCAGCGGCGTCGGCGGCACGGTGTGGAACGGCGAGGTCGGCATCGCCGGGGGCAGCCGCCTCGAATGGCATTTCGCGCCGCTTCGCAGCCTGACCAGCCTCGGCTTCGCGGTCGACTGGACCGCGACCGGGGCCGATACCGATCTGGGCGGACAGGCGCTGCTGCGCCCCGGTGGGGTGCGGCTCGACCGGGTGAGCGGATCGGCCGATGCGTCGCTGCTGGCGGCGCTGCAACCCAATTTGCCTTTTGCCTGCGATTCGACCTGGCAGGTCGACCTGCCCGTGCTGTCGACCATCGCCGGGTCGGCCATGGCCGACGGCCGCATCGCGATCGATCCGGGCAGCTGCGTGACGAAGCCCGGCAACGTCGCCACGCCGACCCCGGCCGTGCTGCTGACCGCGGAACATATCGGCACCCAGACCCGCGTCCGCCTCGTCCCCGCCGACCAGCGGCGCAAGACACTGATGGATGCGACGATCAACGAGGACGGCACGCTGCGCTTCGCGCTGACCGGCGACGGCGCTGCGACGCTGCCCTTTACCGGCCTGCCCGCCGGCGCCAGCGTGCAGGGCAGCTTCTAGACAAGGTACCGCTACCAGTTGTCACGGGGGTTGGCGCGGCCGGCGCTACGCGATAGCCCTCGCGCATGAACAGTCATTCAGCCTCCGCTGCGGTCCCCGACCGCGCCGCCCGCCTGAAGGCGATCATCGGCGGGTCCACCGGCAATCTGGTCGAATGGTTCGACTGGTATGTCTATGCGGCCTTCTCGCTCTATTTCGCGCCGCATTTCTTCCCCAGCACCGACCGGACGGCCCAGCTGCTCGGCACCGCGGCGGTGTTCGCGGTCGGGTTCGTCATGCGGCCGATCGGTGCGTGGATCATGGGCATCTATGCCGACCGCCATGGGCGCAAGGCCGGGCTGTCGATCTCGGTCACGTTGATGTGCGCAGGATCGCTGATGATCGCGCTGACGCCGGGGTTCGAGACGATCGGCATCGCCGCCCCGATCCTGCTGACGGTCGCCCGGCTGATGCAGGGCCTGTCGGTCGGCGGCGAATATGGCGCCAGCGCGACCTATCTGTCGGAAATGGCGGGCAAGGACCGGCGCGGCTTCTTCTCCTCCTTCCAATATGTCACGCTGATCTCGGGACAGCTGCTCGCGATCCTCGTCCTGCTGGTGCTCCAGTCGACGATGAGCGAGGGGCAGCTCGACGCGTGGGGCTGGCGCATTCCGTTCGCCATCGGCGCGGTGCTGGCGGTGGTCGTGTTCTGGATCCGGCGCGGCCTCGCCGAAAGCCACAGCTTCACCAATGCCAAGGCGGCGGGCGCGCCCAAATCGGGCTTTCTCCAGCTGCTGACCCAGCATCCGAAGGAAACCGCCGTCGTCATGCTGCTGACGGCGGGCGGCACGCTCGCCTTCTACGCCTATTCGATCTACATGCAGAAATTCCTGGTCAACACCTCCGGGTTCAGCCGCGAAGTCGCCAGCCAGATCAACGGCGTCACGCTGTTCGTCTTCATGCTGCTGCAACCGCTCGCCGGCGCGCTCAGCGACCGGATCGGGCGCAAGCCGCTGATGATCGCGTTCGGCCTGGCCGGCGTCCTGTTCACCTATCCGATCTTTTCCACGCTGGAGACGACGCGCGATCCGCTGACCGCCGGGCTGCTGGTGATGGGGGCGCTGGTGATCGTCACCGGCTATACCTCGATCAACGCGGTGGTGAAGGCGGAGCTGTTCCCCGCGCATATCCGTGCGTTGGGCGTGGCGCTGCCCTATGCGCTGGCCAACACCCTGTTCGGCGGCACGGCGGAAGTCGTAGCGCTGAAGTTCAAGGACGCCGGCTTCGAACGCGGCTTCTACTGGTATGTGACGGCGATGATCGCCGTGTCGCTGGTCGTGTACCTGCGGATGCGCGATACCCGGACGCACAGCCAGATCATGGAGGATTGATCGCCTCCCCCATCTTCTTTCCCGTTCGGTTCGAGTAGCGATCGAGCGACGTCGAGCGCGCGTATCGAGAACGGGGTTCCGCCGGACCGGCGCTCTCGACCGGCTCGAACCGAACCGATCGGGACAGCGGGACTTACTCCCAGTCGTCGGGCGGAACCTCGTCCGGCCAGAACTCCGGCTCCGGGTCCGCCTCCGCCCCCACGACCGCCGGCAATGTCGGCACCGCGCCATCGAACGCCACCCGGATCGCCGCGCCCATCGGCGTCGCCTGCTGGAACAGCGCCGCCACCTCGCGCCCCTGCCGCAGCATCGCGCCGATCCACGCCGCGCGGTCGGCGGTCAGGTAACCGATCTGCACCCCCCGCGCGCTCAGCACCATCACTGCATGGGGATCGACCGGGTTGCGCGGTTCGGGGACCAGCGTGACCGGCTCGCCCGGCGTACACAGCAGGATCTCGAACCGCCGATTGCCGCCACCCCGATTGGGATGATCGGCGCCCACCACATGCAGGCTCAACTCACGCAACGCCGATCTCCCGCCGGAACCGCTCGGTCAGGCTGCGAAAGGTGATCGACCAGCGCGTCGCGTCCATCGGCGCGATGCCATGCTCCCACTCCCAGCGCGCATCGCCGGTCAGGTGGTACGCGTCGCCCGCCATCAGGTCCTGCGCAAAGCGATCGAACCCGTCCGCCCGCCGCCGCCGGAACCGCAGCGTGGCCGGCGCACCAATCGACAGCCCGACGACATGCTCGAACACCGGCCGGTCGCGATGCCAGCCGATCCCCGCCCCCGGATCGTAGCGGATCAGCAAGGCCTGGACGAGCGCGTCGGCCGGCACGCCCGCAAATGCCGCCGCCACGGCGCGCACCGCCAGCAGCCAGTCGGGCATCGGCTCCGCCCGCCCGACCCGGCCGGCCTCGAAGTCATAATGCCAGCCATAGGAGGCGGTCAGCCGGAGGCCGGTCCATTCCCGGAACCGGAAGGGGGTGAGCGGCGCGGCATCAATCGCCGCGGCCAGTGCCGGCAGCCGCTCGGGCGGCAGCACGCCCGGCCGGTGAGTCAGCCCGGCCAGACCCGGTTCGGCGGCAAAGAGATCGAGTTGCGGCATCGATGGAACGCAACATGGGTCGGCGGCGTCTGTCCATCAACCAGCGGCGACGATCACGATCGCCGGTCGAGAAACGGGGACAGCTTCATGCCACAGCATAGCGCGGGCATCCTGCTATATCGTCGCACGCCCAGCCCGGCGGTGCTGCTCGTCCATCCCGGCGGCCCCTATTGGGCACGGCGGCAGGTCGGCGCGTGGCAGATTCCGAAGGGCCATATCGAACCCGACGAAGCGGTCGAGGACGCGGCGCGGCGCGAGGTGGCGGAGGAACTGGGCGTCGCAGTCGTCGCCCCGCTCGCCCCGCTCGGCACGGTGCGACAGGCGGGCGGCAAGTCGGTATCGGCCTTCGCCGCCGAACAGGATGTCGACACGCAGGCGATCACCAGCATGACCTTCGAACTGGAATGGCCCCCGCGCAGCGGCCGCCGCCGCAGCTTCCCCGAAGTCGACGCCGCGCGCTGGATGCCGGTCGCCGAGGCACGGACGATGATGCTGAAAAGCCAGCTGCCGCTGCTCGACCGGATCGCGCCGTTGCTGGGGTAGGTAACGCTCCTCACGCTCTTCCCGTTCGGTTCGAGCCGCTGCTGGAGGCAGGGCAGTCCAATCCACCCCTCGCCCCCCCGTTCGGTTCGAGCAGTTTCGAGCCTGTCGAGAAGCGTCCGTCGAGAACCCGGTCGCTCGGGGCACCCCCTTCTCGACTACGGTTCTCGACAAGCTCGAACCTGCGCTCGAAGCAAACGGAGGGGGCGTGGGCGAGAAAAGTTGGAACAGAGGGGAACGGCGGCGAGCAATTCCGGCGCGCGCGGGTGACAAACGGCGAGCGGCAAGGAAACCGTTCGAACGCCCCCCAACCGTCATTCCCGCGCAGGCGGGAATCTATACGCGCCACCGTCTCGGCCAACCCGCAACGCCAGCGCCAATGCCCCCCCTCGACGGGAGTGACGAACGCAAGGAAGCGCCCCGCACTCCCCACCCGTCATCCCGGCGAAAGCCGGGATCCACGGACGCGGAACGGTCGCGCCTCCATCAAGACCACCCGACACAACGCCCCCCGACCCCCACCGGGACGACGCCGCAGGCCTAAAGAACCCGCACCGCCACCGGCACGTCCGCCGCCCGCGTCAGCCGATTCTTCAGCGGCAGCGTAAACGGCGCCGCCTCGATCTCGAACACATCGCCTTCTTCCGTCCGCACCCCGTCCGAAAACGACAGCGTCGCCGTGCCGAAGAAATGGACGTGAATGTCACCCGGCCGCCGGAACAGCGGATATTTGAAATGGTGATGCTCCAGGTTGCTCAGGCTGTGCGACATGTTCGCCTCACCCGACAGAAACGGTTTTTCCCAGATCGTCGCGCCATCCCGCACGATCCGGCTGCTCCCCTCGATATGGTCGGGCGCGGCACCGACCAGCAGCTCCGGGCCAAGCGCCGCCTGCCGCAGCTTGCTGTGCGCCAGCCACAGATAATTGTGCCGTTCGGTCACATGGTCCGAAAACTCGTTGGCGAGCGCCAGGCCGATCCGGTGCGGCGTGCCATCGGGACCGATCAGGTAGATGCCCGCCAGCTCCGGTTCCTCGCCGCCATCCTGCGCGAAATGCGGCATGGTGAAATCGCCGCCCGGCGCCACCAGCTGCGTGCCGTCTCCCTTGAAGAACCATTCGGGCTGCTGGCCGACCTCGCCCGCCGCCGGCTTGCCGCCCTCGACCCCCTCCAGGAACATCCGCATCGAATCGGTCTGGGTCGCGGCTTCGGCGGCGGCGCGGTGCATCTTGTCGCGCCCCTCGGCCGAACCGAGATGGGTCAGGCCCGTGCCGGTCAGGATGACGTGCGCCGCATCGTCATGGTCGATCGGCGATCCGATGGCGCCAGCCTCGAGCAGCGCAGGCAGGTCCACCGCCTCGCCCTGTCCTGCCGCCGCGATCGTGTCGGCGATGCTCTGCCCGGCTTCGATGGCACGCATCGCCAGCGCGCGCACGCTGTCGACGCCCGGAACGACATGCGCGCCATGCTCGGTCGCGGCGATGACCGCGCGCGACGGGGCCACGCGCTGCAACAGACGAAGAGTCATCAAAGGATCCTTATGCAAAGACGTCGGGGTCGGCGGGAGCATCGGCGATCGGGTTCGTCACCTTCGATCCCCACACCGCATAGAACAGGATGTACAGCTCGCACGCGGCGGTCAGCAGGAACGACCATTGCAGCCCGTAGCGATCGGCCAGCCAGCCCTGCACCACC
>CAJYRU010000307.1 GCA_913777295.1 uncultured Sphingomonas sp.
TGGTCTCGGGCGCCATCCAGTCGAGATTGTCGATCCGGCGGCCCATCGCCTCGGTCACGTTGCGGACCAGTTCGTCCGCCGCCGCCTTGGTCGCGGGCGGGAAATATTTCGCGACATAGGCCTTGCTGACATCGTCGGCGACCGCATCCGCCGTAAAGTCGACCGCGCGCTTCCAGCGTTCCTCCTGCTGCGGCGTGCCCGACAGGACGGTGCCGTAGAAGGCGAAGTTTTCCTGGTCGAATTTCTGCGGCAGGACGCCCGCAAAGCCGTCGAGCGAGCGGAGTAGCAGCTGGTCCTTCAGCACGCCGAGCGGCGCCGCGCCGATCACCTTCGCCATGCCGGTGAAGGCGGTCGGCTGCGCGACGATCACGTCGGTCGTGTTCGCCCCCAGCCCGCGGAAATAGGTGGCGAAGTCGAAGCCCGGCGCGCGGCGCTGCAGCTCGGCGACAGTCATCTTGTTATAGGTCTTGTTCGCGTCGCGGCTTTCGATCCGCGTCCAGTGCGCCTTCGCGATCTGCGTTTCGAGCGCGACGACGGCGGCGGCGCGGGCGACGGCGTTCGGCTCGCCCGCCAGCGTCAGCATCTTCGCGAGATGCGCTTCATAGGCCTTGCGCTGTTCGACCAGCTTGGCATCGGTCGAGAGATAATAGTCGCGGTCGGGCATTCCCAGCCCAGCCTGCGCGGTCTGCAGCGCATAGACGGTCGGCTGCTTGTCGTCCGGGCCGACATAGGCGCCGAACGGCCCGCCGACACCGGCCTGCGAGGCCTTTGCCGCCAGCGCGGCATAGCCGGCCTTCGACGTGAGCCCCTTGATCTCGGTCAGCCAGGGCTGGATCGGGGCCAGCCCCTTCGCCTCGATCGCGGCCTGGTCGAGATAGGTCGCATAGGCGACGCCGATCTTCGAATTGGGATCGCCCTTCGCCGCGTCGAGCAGTTCGCGGGTGCGCGTCTTCGACAGGTCGTCCAATGCGGTGAACATGCCATAGTTCGACTTGTCGGCCGGGATCGGCGTGATCTTTTCCCAGGTGCCATTCGCGTACTTGTAGAAATTGTCGCCCGGCTTCACGCTGCGGTCCATGCCGGCCACGTCGAAGCCGAAATCGCCGATCTCGGGCTTGGGAGCGGGCGCTGCTTCGGGCGCAGGAGCCGGGGCGGTGGCGGCGGTTTCGACCGGGCCGGTCGGCGTTGTCGCGCAGGCCGACAGGGCGGACGCCGCAAGCAGGGTGGTGAGGACGAAACTACGCCGCATCGAATAAGCCTCTTCGTATCGGGTGATACCGCAATGCTGCACCCGGGCTTATCGATCGTCAATATCTTCGTTGGTTTCGGATCGGGCCTTCTTCCCACTCCGTTCGGTTCGAGCAGCTTCGAGCTTGTCGAGAAGCGTCCGTCGAGAACCCTGCGTTTGGGGCACCCCCTTCTCGACTTCGGTTCTCGACAGGCTCGAACCTGCGCTCGAAGCAAACGGAGGGGGAAATTGGTGGTTGGTCGGAGAGAAAGATCAGGCCCCCGCCCCATGCCCGCGCCGCTTCCACTTCGCGCCGATCCATGCCCGCCAGCCGAGCGCGGCGATGGCATAGCCGAGCACTGCGCCGACCACCGAACACACCACCATCCCGAGTGCCGTCGCCGGGCCGACCTCCGCCACCAGCCACTCGAGCCAGCCCGGCGGGGCGGCGACCGCGTTGCCGATCGGATCGCCTGGCACGACGCGGTCGAGATGGAGCAGCCATGCCCCGACCTTGTAGTAGAGGATGAACAGCAGCGGCGTAGTGATCGGGTTGGTGAAGAAGGTCGTCAGCGCCGCCGCCGGCACATTGGCGCGTAGCGGAAGCGCGAGGACGGCCGAGGCCGGGATCTGCCCAAGCGGGATCAGGATGCCGGTGAACATGCCCAGCGCCACGCCGCGCGGAACCGAGCGACGGGTGAAGCGCCAGAGTTCGGGGGCAAGGACACGGTGCGCGACGGGGCGCAGGAACCGGTTCGCCTCCATCGATTCGCGGGTCGGCAGGTTGGCGCGGATCCAGCGCAGCGCGCGCGCGCCCAGCCGCCGGTCGTCGTGCCCCGGTTCAACCACGGTCGCGCAGCAACCTTCCCTGTTCACGCTTCCAATCCCGTTCCTTGATATGCTCGCGCTTGTCGTGGTTCTTGCGACCCTTGGCCAATGCCAGTTCGACCTTCGCCCGCCCCTTGCCGTTGAAATACACGGAGAGCGCGATCAGCGTCATGCCGTCGCGCGCCACCGCACCGTGCATCTTGTTTATCTCACGTTCGTGAAGCAGCAGTTTACGCGGGCGGCGCGGTTCGTGGTTGAAGCGGTTGCCGTGGCTGAATTCGGGAATGTTCGAATTGATGAGGAACACCTGCCCGTCGCGGACATCGGCATAGCTTTCGGTGATCGATCCCTCGCCGAAGCGCAGCGACTTCACCTCGGTGCCGGTGAGCGCAATGCCGGCCTCGTACACCGTGTCGATTTCGTAATCGAACCGCGCGCGGCGGTTTTCGGCGACGGTTTTCTTCTTGTCGAACAATTGGGGGCGCGGACGGCTCATGCGCGGGACATAGGGTGTCGGGGGCTTCGAGGGAAGCGGGTGCGGGAAATCCTCCCCGGCACGGGGAGGGGGACCGCCGCGAAGCGGTGGTGGAGGGGTTGGCGGCGCAACGCAACGGTTCCGTATGCGGACACCCCCCTCCACCATCCTGCGGATGGTCCCCCTCCCCGTGCCGAGGAAGATCTTTACGCGTCCAGTGCCTCGCGCACCTTCCTGGCCAGTTCGTCCACGCCGAACGGTTTCGGCAGCAACCGCGTGCCCGGATCGAGGACGCCGTTGTGGACCACGGCATTGCGGGTATAGCCGGTCGTATACAGCACGCGCAGTCCCGGCCGCATCGCCTGTGCGCGGTCGGCCAGTTCGCGGCCGGTCATGCCGGGCATCACGACATCGGTGAACAGCAAGGTGACGCGCACCCCCTGTTCGAGCAGCGCCAGCGCCTCCGGCCCGTTCGACGCGTGGAGGACGCCATAGCCCAAGTCGCGCAGCACCTCGACCGAGAAGCTGCGGACGCGGGGTTCGTCCTCGACCACCAGCACGGTTTCGTGCGGGCTGCCACGGCGGACCGGCTCTGTCGTGGTGCGCGGCGTCGGCGTCGGTTCCTCGCCATAGAAACGCGGCAGGTACAGGCGGACGGTCGTGCCGACACCGGGTTCGGAGTAGATGCGGACATGGCCGCGCGACTGCCGGACGAAGCCGAAGACCTGGCTGAGACCAAGGCCGGTGCCCCGCCCGACCGGCTTGGTGGTGAAGAACGGTTCGAACGCCTTGGCCAGCACGTCGGGCGCCATGCCGGTGCCGGTGTCGGTGACGGCGATCATCACATATTGCCCGGCCGCCATGTCGGCTTCCCGCGCATAATCGTCGCCGACATGGGCGTTGGCGGTCTCGATCGTCAGCTTGCCGCCATCGGGCATCGCATCGCGGGCGTTGACCGCAAGGTTGACGATGGCATTTTCCAGCTGTCCGCGATCGGCCTCCGCCCGCCACAGTCCGGCGCTGAGCACCGTTTCGACCGCGATCGGTTCGCCCAGGGTCCGGGTCAGCAGTTCGGTCAAATCGGCGATCAGGCGGTTGCCCTCGACCGGTTCGGGCGACAGCGGCGACTGGCGCGAAAAGGCGAGCAGGCGTTGGGTCAGCGCGGCGGCACGGGTCGCGCCGTCCTTCGCCGCCTCGACATAGCGGCCCACATCGCCGCGCCCGGCGGCGATGCGGCGTTCGATCATGTCCAGCCCGCCGATAACGACCGCGAGCATGTTGTTGAAATCATGCGCGATGCCGCCGGTCAGCTGGCCCACCGCCTCCATCTTCTGCAACTGGCGCACCTGCGTTTCCGCGGCGGCGCGGGCAGAGGCGGCGTTGTGCAGTTCGGTGGCGACGCGTTCGAGCTGTGCGTCCTGCCGCCCGACCCTTGCCTCCAGCCGGACCAGCGCATCAGCGCGCTGGACGGTGACCCAGCTGATCTCGGCCACTTCCTGCAACAAGGCGATCTCACCGGGCAGCCAGTGGCGAGGGGCGGCGTGGCCAACGATCAGCAACCCGTCCAGCCGGCCATCGTGGCGCAGCGGCACGCACAGCCCGGACACGGCGGAGTAGGACGACGCCTCGCTGTCGACAAAGGCCGGATCGATCGCGAATTCGTCGGACAGGATCGTCCGCCCGGTGCGCAGCAACATGGTATTGTCACGCCCGAAGCGGTCGAGCGAATGTTCGCCGGTAAGCGGCGGGAGCGCGCCGTCGTTCCACCCGGCCATATAGCGCACGCGATTTGCGGCGACCCGGGCAAAGCCGACGCGCGACACGCGCAACCATTCGCCCGCCGCGCGGGCGGTAAAGCGCATGATCGCGTCGGGATCGGTCGCCGCGCGTTGCCGGGCGCTCAGCTGGAGGACGAATTCGCGTTCGGCCTTTGCGGTCAGCGCCGCCAGCTCGCCCCGCTTGCGATCGTCGATGTCGTAGCTGACACCGGGGAAGCGCGCCGGACGACCCGCATCGTCGAAGGTGCAGCGCCCCTGTGCCGACACCCAGCGGCACGCGCCATCCCGGTCGACGACGCGATATTCGGCGATGAACGTGCCGTCGCCGGACGGGTCCATCGCCCGTTCGATGGCGCGCTGCGTGGCGGGCAGGTCGTCGGGGTGAATGCCTTCGAAAAAGGTCGCGATCGCCGCGCCCTGCTCCGCCAGCGCCGGATCGACACCGTACAGCAGCGCGAAACGGGAATCGGCGCGGATTCGGTCCGCCTGCACGTCCCAGTCCCACGCGCCGATATTACGCCCCGCCGACAGCGCCAGTTGCAGCCGTTCGTCGGCGGCGGCGCGTTCGCGTTCGGCCACGACCCGCGCGGTCGTCTCCCCCGTCACGCACAACAGTCCGGCGATGCGGCCGGCATCGTCGAAGGCGGGGGAATAGGTGAAGCTCCACCAGCTGTCCTCCGGCTCCCCGGTGCGGGCGAGGTCCAGCTTCATGTCGGTCGCGACGACATGGCCGCCCGCCATCGTCTTTTCGACCAGCGGGATCAGCTCATGCCAGATATTGGCCCAGACGACGTCGAACCGCTCACCCAGCGATCCGGCAATGCGCACGCCGAGCAGCGGGCGATAGGCGTCGTTATAGAAGCAGCGCAGTTCCGGCCCCCATGCCAGGAACATCGGCGTGGGACAGGACAGCATCATCGCCAGCAGCGACCTGAGCGATACCGGCCATCCCTCTACGGGGCCAAGCGGATGGGCCGACCAGTCGTGGGCGGCAATCTCCGCACCGGTAACCGTCTGTACTGAAAAAGGTCCGTTTGGCATATGCTCCGCGTGTTACGCCGCTCCCCCCGTCACGGCAATGGAGTGTCCCCTCAGCGTATCAGCCCGGCATGGACCAGCGCGGCGTCGACGGCGGCGCGCGATGCGTCGGACGCGGGCGTCATCGGCAGGCGCAGGTCGGTCGGGAAGCCCGGACGGACCCGGCCCAGCGCATATTTTACGGGACCCGGCGACGCGTCGCTGAACAGTGCCGCGTGGAGCGGGAACAGCCGGTCCTGAATGGTGAGGGCGCGGGCGAAGTCGCCGGCGGCGCAGGCGTCCTGGAACTCGGCACACATGGCCGGCGCGACATTGGCGGTGACCGAGATCGCGCCGACCCCGCCCATCGCCATGAAGGCGAGCGTCATGTCGTCATTGCCCGACAGCTGCGCGAAACCGCTGCCGCAGCGCAGCCGGTGCTCGGCGACCCGCGCCATCTGGCCCGTCGCGTCCTTGATGCCAACGACTATGTCGGGGAACGCCTTCACGATGCGTTCGACCGTTTCGACATTGATGTCGGTGATGGTGCGGCCGGGAACGTTGTAGAGGACGATCGGCAGGCCGCCCTGCGACGCCAGCACCTCGAAATGGCGGAACACCCCCTCCTGATTGGGGCGGTTGTAATAGGGCGGGACCAGCAGTGCGGCGGCGGCACCCGCCGCCTTCGCGGCATGGATGTGATGCAGCGCGACGGCGGTGTCGTTCGACCCGCAGCCTGCGATCACCGGCACGCGACCTCGCGCCTGATCGACGCAGACGCGCACGACATGGTCATGCTCCTCGATCGTCATCGTCGCCGCTTCGCCGGTGGTGCCGCAGGGGACCAGCGCGCTCGACCCGCTCTCGATCTGCCAGTCGACGAGCGCGCGGAACGATGCTTCGTCGAACCGGCCGTCGGCAAACGGGGTGACGAGCGCGGGAATCGAACCGGAAAACATGGAAAACGCGCTCCACAGACAGGGATTTGGGCCGAAAAGGTGGCGACAGATAGGGCGGCCTTCCATATCATGTCCAGTATGCTGACCACCGTGTTCAAGAGCGCGTTCCTGCTCACCGGCGTCACGAGCGCCGCCATGGCCGCCGGGATGTTCAATCCCGCCGCGCAGATCTCCGTTCAACCCCAGCCGCCGGCGATGGTGCAGCCGGCGCCGATCACGGTGCGACCGATGGTCCAGCCGGTGGCCGCCGCCCCGGCCTATGACCCGATCCAGCCGGTGCTGGCCGACTGGAAACGGTTGCAGCAATCGGACAATTATCCCTTCACCGACTATGCCCGGTTCCTGCTGGCGCATCCCGGCTTTCCGGGCGAGACCAGCCGGCGCGCGGCGGCGGAGACGGTGCTGGCCGACGGAGCGCAGGACCCGGCGACCGTCCTGCGCTTCTTCGATCGCTTTCCGCCGATGACCGCCGCCGGGCGGCTGCGCATGGCGGAGGCGCTGGCGGCGAGCGGGCGGATGGCGGAGGCGCAGGAGGCGGCGCGCGCCGCGTGGCGCCGGGGTGCGCTGCGCACCAATGACGAGGCGAAGCTGCTCGGCCGGTTCGCCGCGGCGCTGACGCCGCAGGATCACGACGCGCGGATGGACCGGCTGTTGTGGCAGGGAGCGACGACCGCTGCCGGGCGGCAGGTCGGCTATGTCTCGGCCGCGATGCGTCCGACCTTCGACGCGCGTATCGCATTCCGCACCAATGCCGCGGATGCCAGCGTCCGGGGCGAACAGCCGGGCGTCGACCGCGCCGATCCGGGCTATATCGCCGACCGCGCCAGCTGGCTGCGCGGGTCGGGACAGTCGGTAGCCGCGCGATCCTACCTCGCCCAGCCGCGCCGCCTGTCGCGCAGTCCCGGCGATGTCGAGGAATGGCTCGAAGTCCTGCTGACCAATGCGAAGGCGGCACAGGCAGACGGCCAGTATGACCTGGCGTGGCGCATCGCGTCGCAGATCGACGATGCCTTCCCCGCCGGTACGGTGATCGCCGATGCCGCCTATGGCGAGCGTGACGACTATACCAGCCTTGCCTGGCTGGCAGGGACGGTCGCGCTGCAGAAGCTGAACCGGCCGAGCGATGCCACCGGCATGTTCGCCCGCTATGCCAGCGGATCGCGCACCCCGACCGTCCGGACCAAGGGCTACTACTGGGCGGGTCGCGCGGCGGAGGCGGTGGGCGACCGGCCGACCGCCGATCGCTGGTACGCACAGGCCGCCGATCTGGGCGACCTCTATTACGGGCAGCTGGCGAGCGAGCGCATCGGCCGCCCCTTGCGCGCGCCGGCCAATACCGCCGATCCCGCGGCGATCCCCGCCGCCGTCCGTGCCGCCTATATGAACAGCGACGTGGTGAAGGCGACGCGCTATCTCGGCCGCACCGGGCAATATGCCGATCAGGGGCTGTTCGTCCGCAAGATCGCCGAGGATGCGCGCAGCGACACCGACCATGCGCTGGCAGTCGAGCTGGCGCAGGCGATCGACCGCCCCGACCTGTCGGTGATGGTCGGGCGCAGCGCGCTGGTGAACGGGCATAGCGACTATACGCTGGCGGGCTATCCGTCCGTGCCCGTCAGCGGGGCGCAGCGCGACCAGTTCACGCTGATCCACGCCATCGCGCGGCAGGAGAGCCAGTTCGACCGCACCGCCGTCAGCCGCACCGGCGCGCGCGGGTTGATGCAGCTGATGCCCGCCACCGCGCGCGAGACGGCGGGAAAGCTGGGGCTGTCGTACAGCCCGACGTCGCTGAACGACCCGTCGTACAACATGGCGCTGGGGTCGAGCTTCATCCAGCGGATGCTCGACTATTACGGCGGCAGCTATCCGCTGGCGGTGGCCGCGTATAATGCCGGACCGGGCAATGTGAACAAATGGCTGCGCGCCAACGGTGACCCGCGCACGCCGGGCGTCGACGTGGTCGATTGGGTCGAAAAGATCCCGTACAGCGAGACGCGCGGCTATGTGCAGCGGGTGCTGGAAAACGCCGTCGTCTATGACCTGATCCACGCCGACAAGGCACGGTCGCGCGGGCCGAACAATCTCAGCTGGTATCTGGGGAAGAACCGTCCGGGATGAGCGAGCCGCGTCCGAACTATATCACGCCGGCGGGTTATGCCGTGTTGAAGGCCGAATATGACCAGCTGCTGGGCGAGGAACGCCCGAAGCTGGTCGATGTCATCGCCTGGGCCGCGGGCAATGGCGACCGGTCGGAGAATGGCGACTATATCTATGGCCGCAAGCGCCTGCGCGAGATCGACCGGCGGTTGGGCTTCCTCGCCAAGCGGATGAAGGCGGCGCGGGTGGTCGACCCCGCGACCCAAACCGAGCGCGGCCGGGCATGGTTCGGCGCGACCGTCACCATCGCCGACGAGGACGACAACCACCGCGTGCTGGAACTGGTCGGCGATGACGAGGCCGATGCCGGTGCCGGCCGGATCGGGTGGAATTCGCCCATGGCGCGCGCGCTGCGCGGCAGCGCGGTCGGCGATGTGCGGACCGTGGCGCTGCCGGCTGGGGCGAAGGAATATGAGGTGATGGCGATCACCTATCCGTGATGGCCCTTCGTCGGTAGCGAAGGCGTCGCTTCAAAGCCTTACCGTCCCAGGGCGAAGGCCGGGGTACGATCGGAAGCAAGCGCTTCGAAGCATCTTGGCTTGCGCCAAGGCGATCCCATGGTGCCGAGCGACCGCAGGCCGCGCTGGAATCGCAGCTTCTCTTGCAGCGGCATCGCGACGGACGGTTTCGGTCGCCAGCGGAGGTCGCGTGCGATAGACCGGCGCCATGGCCAACCATCATGCTCCCACCGGCAACGTCGCGTTGCTGATCGATGCCGACAATGCCGGCGCCGCCTATCTCGATTCCGTGCTGACGGTGCTGGCCGAATTCGGCACGGTCAACGTCCGGCGCGCCTATGGCAATTGGGAGAAGCCGGGCCTGAAAAGCTGGAAGGCGCTGCTGATGCGGCACGGCATCGAACCGTTCCAGCAGTTCGACATCACCAAGGGCAAGAACGCGACCGACATGCGCATGACCATCGACGCGATGGACCTGCTGCTGCGCGGCCGCATCACCGGGTTCGGCATCATGTCGTCGGACAGCGATTTCATGCCGCTGGCCCAGCGCATCCGGCAGGAGGGGGTGCCGGT
>CAJYRU010000308.1 GCA_913777295.1 uncultured Sphingomonas sp.
CCATCACCGCGTCTGCATCCGGATACCCACCCGGAACGACCGCCCCAGCAGGTCCGAATAGGTGCTGTTCGCCGCCAGCCCCGTCTCGGGCAGCAGGATCGGCTCCCGGTTGAACAAATTGGTGACGTTCAGGAACAGTTCGGCCTTCGCACCCGCGCCCATGTCGACCTTGCCGGTCAGGTTCAGGTCGAAATAGGTCGCTCCGTCGATCTTGTTGGTGTCGATCGTCGGGAATTGCGACACCACGCCCGACGGCCGTCCGACCGGGCAGTTGGTCGAACACACGATATAGTTGTTGGAGTAGGTCCCCCCGGCGACCCCGCGCGCGGTGCCGGTGATCGCAAAGCTGTCGCTGTCATAGGTCGCGTTGAAGCGATAAATCCAGCTCGGCAGGCTCGCCCCGCCCAGCTGCCCGACAATGTCGACCGGCACGACGTTCGGCACGCCGCTATCGGTGATGTTGTCGATATACCGCGTCGCCAGCGCCTTCAGCGTGACATTGCCCGGCGCGCTGTCGATCACATCGGCCAGCGGCAGGCGATAGGTCGCGTCGAAATCGATCCCGCGCACTGTCTGCCGTGCGAAGTTGAACGGGCTGGCACGGAAGAAGAATTCGCGGTCGCCCAGCGGGTCGGCGCCATATGCCGCGCAGAATTCGGTCCGCCCCTCGAAGCAGCGGTTGATGATGTCCTGCGCAAAGAACTGCCCGATCGCATCCTGCAGCTTGATGAGGAACCCGTCGGCCGAGAAGGAGAAGCCCGGGATGAACCGCGGCTGCAGCACGACGCCGACACTGGTCGAATCCGCGATTTCCGGCTTCAGGTTCAGGTTGCCCGTCGTGGTTTCGCGAAAGGTGACCCCCGTCCGCCCGGTGAAGGGATCGGTCAGCGTGTTGGTGCGCGACGTGCCCGCCTGGAACAGCTCGTTCAGGTTGGGCGCACGGATGTCGCGCGACCGGGTGACGCGGAACCGGATGTCGTCGATCGGTTGCCAGGTCGTGCCGACCTTCCAGGTCGTGACATAGCCCGACGTGGAGTAATCGGTCGCACGCACCGCGCCGTTGAACTCGACCCCCGACCCCAGCGGGACCACCGTTTCGAGATACGCTTCCTTGACGTTGTAGCTGCCGAAGGTGGGCAGGAAGTTGCCGACCGACCAGCCGGTCTGGAACTGGGTCGGCACCGATCCCGACACCTCTTCCTTGCGATATTCGCCGCCGACCGCGACGCTGACGTCGCCGGCCCAGGTGGCAAACGGCACGACCGACAGGTTGATGCCCGCCACCGTCTGCTTCAGCTTCTGGTCGCGATACGGATCGCCCAGCGCATAGTCGATCGCGCCCTGGCTCATGACGCCGATGCCCAGCCGGTTCATCGGCACGCAGCCATTGGTCGGCGCGGTCAGCGTGGAGCGGCACACGATCGTCCCCGCCGCGACGCCCAGCGCATTGCCCGCCGGCGCGAACACGGCGTCGGTGGCGTTGGCCATCCGCGCGACGTTCATGATGTCGCGCAGCTGCTCGCGCGCATTCGTCTCGCCGTACTGGCCGTACGCGCTCCACACCGCCTTGTTGCCGAACAGCTGGAAATCGCCCTCCGCGCCGATCGCATAGCGCTGCACATCGCGCGAGCTGTTGTTCTTGCGATACGGCAGGTCGACGGCGGTGGTACCGATCGTGACGGTCTGGATTCCGGTCAGCCGCGCCGCGCCCAGCGTGTTGATGAGGTACGCGTTGTCGGCGCGCAGCACCGTGCTGGTCGTCAGCTGCGGCCCGGCATTGAACAGCGTCTTCTGCCAGTTGTACGACGCTTCCCCAAAAACGGTGATCCAGTCGGCCAGCTGATAGCTGACGCGCCCGAACACGCCGTGCCGGTCGTCATCGGCGTCGAGGCCGATATTGCTCCCCTGGTCGTTCAGCAGCCAATCGCCGCCCTGCGTCCGCGTCGGTGCGCTGCTGCCGCCCAGTGCCGGCGAATTGAAGCTGCCATAGTTGAACTGGTTCACCGACCCGCCGGCCCCGAAATAAATCCCGCGCAGCCGGTTGGCGGTTCCGCCCGCCGAATTGAGGATGATGCCGCCCGGCGTCGCATTGGCGACCCCGATCTGGTTCAGCGTCAGGAACTGCGGCACCCCGTTGGTATTGGTATAGGCCGGGTTGGTCACCACCACCCGCCCGCGCGCATTCCATTCCCGGTCGACCTGGAAGATGCCGTCGCGATGCGCGACCTCCCCGCTCAGCAGCACATGGCCGCGTCCATCGGCAAAGCTGGTGCCGCCGGCCACGCTGAACGAATAGTTGAACCCGTCGCCATATTCGGTGATGCCGCTGTCGGCGGAAACCTTCAGCCCTTCATAGGTCTTGTCGAGCGCGAAGTTGACGACGCCCGCCACCGCGTCCGACCCGTAGGCCGCCGATGCGCCGCCGGTCACGATCTCGACGCTCTTCACCAAAGCCTGCGGAAAGGTGTTGATGTCGACGAGGCCGGTAACGCTCGACCCGACCGAGCGCCGCCCGTCGAGCAGGACCAGGGTGCGGATCTCGCCCAGCGCGCGCAGGTTCAGCGCGTTGATCCCCGCCAGCCCCGAACTGATCGCCAAGCGCGAATTGGCCGGGCGCAGGCTGCCCGCGACCGCCGGGATCTGGTTGACGAAATCGGCCAGGTTGTTGGTCGGCGCGCTGTTCTGGATATCCTGCGCGGTCAGCACGGTCAGCGGGGTCGGCGACTGGAACCCGTCGCGCACCACGCGCGATCCGGTGACCAGGATTTCGCCCTCCGCCTGCGTCGCGGGGTCGGCGGCCTGTTCGGTCTGCGGCACCGCGTCTTGCGCGAACACCGGGGTCGCGATGCACAGGGCGGCAAGGCTGGTCGCGCGGGCCAGCGACGGGAGATACCGCCGGAAGGGCATGGATGTCGTCATGGATTGCTCCCCTTCGCCCGTCGATCGGGCTGCAATTGCTACCGTGTTGGTTCCTGCGGCATCGCCGGATCGATCATGCCGTCCGTGTCGAACCCGAAAGCTGCGCGGTGGGGGGGACCAGCGTCAAGCGACGCACGGCTATTATCGCTTCGCCAAGCCATAGCCGCAGATTATAGCCGCCCAGCCATAAACGCGCCCTATGGGCCGGGGAGCGGTTGTCATACCCACGGCGTGCGCCACTGGCCTAGCCTTAGCCGCCTGCCAGTTTTGGGGACGCCAAGTGATGATGAACCGCCGTGCCTTCCTCCAGGGGTCGGCCGCCATGGTCGCCCTCGCGCCCGTCGCAGCCCATGCCGCGCCAGACGCCCTCTCCGCCTCCATCGAGATCGTCGACGATGTGTACGGCGTGCCGCATATCCGCGCCGCGACCATCCCCGACGCCTTTTACGGACAGGGTTACGTCGTCGCCCGCGACCGGCTGTTCCAGATCGACTTGGGCCATCGCCGCGAACTGGGCCGGCTGGCCGAGGCATTCGGTGCGGACTTCGCGAAGCATGACGCCGCCGCCCGCCTGTTCCACTATCGCGGCGACCTGAACGCCGAACTGCGCAAGGTGCCCGCCGATGTACTGGCCTGCACCCGCGCCTATATCGCCGGGATCAACGCCCGCATCGACGAGGTGCTGGCCGACCCGACGCTGCTCCCGCCCGAATATGCGATCCTGGGCGTGCAGCCGATCAAATGGGCCATTGAGGATTTCGTCCTCGCGCGCGGCGGCGCGATCGGCAATGCCGATGACGAAATCCGCCGGGCGCAGCTGGCAGCGATCGGCCTGCTCGACCTAGACGCGATCGTCGCGCCCCTCCGGCCCAGCTGGCAGATGACCGTGCCCGACGGCCTCGACACGGCCGCCGTCTCGCCCGCCGATCTCGGTGTGTTGCGGCAGGGGGGCCTGCCCTTCGGTCCCGACACGCCGGTCAACGATCCTGCCGAAGGACCGATGGCGCGCGCCAATGCCGGCAGCAATGCATGGACCGTCGCCGGGAACCGCACCGCGACCGGCCGCCCGATCCTCGCGAACGACCCGCATCTCGGCATCGGCGGCTTCGGCCCGCGCCATGTCGCGCATCTCACCGCCCCCGGTCTCGACGTGATCGGCGGCGGCGCGCCCGGCCTGCCCGGCATCATGCAGGGCCATACCGACCGCTTCGCCTTTGGGCGCACCAATTTCCATATCGATCAACAGGACCTGTTCATCCTCGACCTCGATCCCGCCGATCCCGAACGCTACCGTCACGATGGCGGCTGGAAACGCTTCACGAAGATCGACGTGGCGATTCCGGTAAAGGGCACCGCCCCCTATGTCGCGACATTGCGCTATTCGGTGCAGGGGCCGGTCGTGTCGTACGATCCGGCGAAACGCCGCGCCAGCGTCCTGGCGTCGATCGCGATGCAGCCGGGAGGCGGCGGCGCCTTCGCGATGGTCGCGATCAATCTCGCCCGCGACTGGGCATCGCTGCGCAAGGCGTTCCGCCTCCACCCCTCACCCACCAATTTCCATTATGCCGATACGGCGGGCAATACCGGATGGCAGGTGATCGGCTTCGCCCCCGTCCGCAAGCGCGGCGACGGGCTGTTGCCGGTACCGGGTGACGGGCGCTACGATTGGACCGGGATGCGTGATTTCGCGTCGCTGCCCAACGAATATAACCCGAAGAAGGGCTGGTTCGCCTCGGCCAACCAGAACAACCTGCCCGCGGACTGGCCGCGCGACCGCATCCCCGCCTTCTCGTTCCGCGCGCCCTATCGCTACGAACGGATCGCCGATGTGCTGGCCGCCCAGCCGAAGCACAGCATCGCCGACAGCGTGGCGTTACAGTTCGACACGGTGTCGACCCCGGCCCGCCAGCTGATCGCGCTGCTGCCCGCCACCCCGTCGCCCGCCGGCGACATGCTGCGTCGCTGGGACGGTCGCCTGACTGCCGATAGCGGCCCCGCCGCGTTGTTCGAAATCCTGTGGCGCGACCTCGGCAAGCGGATGCTGGCGGCGATCGTACCGGCAAAGGCAAAGGCGCTGGTGACCGAGATCGACCCGTCGGTCCTGCTCGGCCTCCTCGCGCAACCCGACGCCCGCCTGCCCGTCGCCCAACGCGACGCAATGCTGCGCGACGCCCTCGCCTCGGCATGGACCAGCGCGCAATCGCTGCTCGGCCGCGATCCTGCCGCATGGCGCTGGGGCAAACTGCATCAGGTCCGCATCGCCCACCCCCTGTCGCGCATTCCCGCCATCGCCGCCGCTTTCCCCGCGATCGAAGGCAGCGGCTCGGGCGGCGACAGCTATACCGTCATGGCCCGCTGGCTCGGCGATGGTCCGGGCTGGCGCGTCGGCGGCGGGGCCAGCTATCTGCAGGTTATCGACGTCGGCGCCTGGGACAATTCGGTGTTCCTGAACCTGCCCGGCCAGTCGAACGACCCGCGCAGCCCCCATTATCGCGACCAGTACGCCCCATGGATCGCCGGCCAGACCCTGCCCCTGCTGTTCAGCCGCACGGCAGTGGACGCCAAGGCCGCACGCCGTGCTACGCTGACGCCCCAGCCCAGAAGGATTCGCCGATGACGCGCCGCCTGCCCCTGATCGCCCTGCTCGCCGCGCTTGCCGGCCCCGCCGTCGCGGCCGCGCCGCGGGTCGACATCGTGATCCGCGGCGGTACCGTCTATACCGGGGCGAACGCCGAACCGATCACCGGCGACGTGGAGATCGCCGGCGACCGCATCGTCTATGTCGGCCCGACCCGCCGGACGCAGGCGGCGCAGGTGATCGACGCGAAGGGCCAGATCGTCGCTCCCGGCTTCATCGACGCCCATACCCATCCCGACAGCTATATCCGCTCGACCGATGCGAAGGAGCGGCTGAACCTGCCGTGGCTGGCGCAGGGCGTATCGACCATCGTCATCGGCGTCGACGGCTATGGCACGCCCGACGTGGCGGAGGATGCACGCAAGCTGATGGCCGGCGGCATCGGCACCAATGTCGCGCCGTTCGTCGGCTTCGGCGCCGTGCGCGGCCGCGTGCTGGGACAGGACGACCGCGCCCCCACCCCCGCCGAACTCGCCCGCGAAAAGGCACTGGTGGCCAAGGCGATGTGCGAAGGCGCCTATGGCTTCTCCACCGGCCTGTTCTACGCGCCGCAAAGCTTTGCCAAGACCGACGAGGTCGTCGCCATCGCCCGAGAGGCCGCGATCCGCGGCGGAATGTACGACACCCACCAGCGCGACGAATCCAACTATTCGATCGGCCTCATCAACTCGACAAAGGAAGTGATCCAGATCGGTCGCGAGGCGAAGATGCCGGTCCATATCGCCCATCTGAAGGCGCTGGGCGTCGACGTGCAGGGCAAGGCCCCCGAACTGATCGCGACGATCGAAGCCGCGCGAAAAGCCGGGCAGAACGTCACCGCCGACCAATATCCCTGGCTCGCCTCCGGCTCCAGCGTCGATGCCTCGCTCGTCCCCCGTTGGGCCAATGACGGCGGCTATACCCGCCTGATCCAGCGGTTCGACGACCCGGCGACGCTGGCGAAGATCAAGACCGAGATGGCCGAGAATCTGCGCCGGCGCGGCGGCAAGGAATCGCTGCTGCTGACCAGCGCCGGGATGCCGTGGACCGGCAAGACACTGGGCCAGATGGCCGATCAATGGGGACTCGATCCCATCGATGCCGCGATCAAGATCCTGCGCGTCGCCGACGCCACGGGCAAGGAACCGGCCGGCGTCTCGGTCGCCAGCTTCAACATGATCGATGCCGATGCCGACCTCATCATGCGCCAGCCCTGGGTCGTGACCAGCTCGGACGGATCGAACGGCCACCCGCGGCAATACGCGACGTTCCCGCGCAAATATCAGGTCTATGTCCGCGAGCGGAAGGTGATCTCCATGAAGGACTTCATCCACCGCTCGACCGGCGCGACGGCCGACATGTACCGCATGGACCATCGCGGTTACCTGAAGCCCGGTTACTATGCGGATGTCGTCGTGTTCGATCCGGTCAACTACGCCCCCCGCGCCACCTACGTAAACCCGCGCATCCCCAGCGTCGGGGTGAAGGCGCTGTTCGTGAACGGCAAATTGGCGCTGAAGGACGGCGCGACCACCGGCGCCGCCCCCGGCCGCGCGCTGCTGCGCCCGACGCCAAAGCAATGCCCTGCCTGAACGAAAACCGTCGCCCCAGCGCAGGCTGGGGCCTCCCGCGGCGAGGCGCGCGCTCTCGTTGAATTGCGCCCTAAAACCTACCCCGGCGAAGGCCGGGGCCCAGTTGGGGGACGCAGGTGAATTGCGGCAAGGCCTTACCGACTGGACCCCGGCCTTCGCCGGGGTACGGTATTGCTTGATCGGGAAACGGACCCTTCGCACGGCAATCCGGACTGGCACGAAGCCCGCCACCGCGAAAAAACACCCCATAACCAACCGCTATACCTCCCCGCGACAGCACGATATGACGCGCGCGGCCACCCCGCCCTATCC
>CAJYRU010000309.1 GCA_913777295.1 uncultured Sphingomonas sp.
TTCGACGTGGTGCGCTGCCAATCGATCGCGGGAACGGTGAAGTCGGGTTCGGCCTCCATGCCGTCGGCCAGTTCGGAGGCGGAGGCGGCTTCGCGGCGCAGGTCCAGCTCGCGCGCGGTCCAGCGCTTCATCGTTTCGATGACGAGGCGCGGGCGCAGCCGCTTCAGCTCGCCGCCCATCGTCTCCAGCCGGGCGGCGGCCCATTCATAGGTGTCGATCGCGTCGAAGAACTGCGCCTCGACCCCCGGCCGCAGCACCTTTACCGCGACCTGCCGGCCATCGGTGGTGATCGCACGGTGGACCTGTGCGATCGAGGCGGCACCGACCGGCGTTTCCTCGATCGATGCGAACAGCGCCTTGATCGGCTGGCCCAGACCCGACTCGATCGCCGGGCGCACGACGCTCCATGGCAGCGGGGGGAGGGCGTCCTGCAGGCTGAGCAGGTCCTGCGCGACCGCTTCGCCGACCAGGTCGGGGCGGGTGGCGAGCGTCTGGCCCAGCTTGATCGCGGCGGGACCCAGTGCGGCGAATGCCTCGGCATAGCGCGGGGTTGCGGGTACGCGTGCGCCCAGCCGGGCGAGCCGTACCACGCGGCGCAGGCGGGCGGGCGTGCGCGGGTTGCGCTCGATGTCGATCAGCGCGCCGTGCCGCGCCAGCGTGCGCCCCCATTTGAGGATGCGCCAGCCATGGGTGAGGGTGGACGTCATGCGGCCTTTTGCCCTGGACCCCCGACTGCGCGGGGGTTTGATGCCTTCGGCATCAAATCTTCCACCCGCTATGGATCGCGACCAGCCCGCCCATGATCGGTTCGACCCGCGTCCGGACGAAGCCTGCCTCGGCGATCATCCGCTCGAACGTCGGCATATCGGGAAAGCGCCGGATCGATTCGATCAGGTAGCGATAGCTGTCCTCGTCATTCGCCAGCAGCTTGCCGAGCTTGGGCACCAGCTTGTGCGAATATTGGTCGTACACATCGGCAAAGCCCGGCCACGTTACGGTCGAGAATTCGAGGCAGAAGAATCGCCCGCCGCGCTTCAGCACGCGGTGCGCCTCGCGCAGCGCCTTCGGAATATCGGTCACGTTGCGGATGCCGAACGCGATCGTATAGGCATCGAAGCTGCGATCGGCGAAATCCAGCGTCTCGGCATTCTGTTCGGACCAGACGAGGCCGTCGATCCGGCGCTTTTCCGCGCGTTCCATGCCCACGCCCAGCATCGCCGGGTTGATGTCGGCGACGGTGATGGCCGCCCCGTGCTTCGCCATCCGGAACGCGATGTCGCCGGTGCCGCCCGCCATGTCGAGGATCGATTCGCCCTTGCCCGGTTTCACCCGCGCGACGAACCGGTCCTTCCACAGCCGGTGCATCCCCCCCGACATGGCATCGTTCATCAGGTCGTAGCGTGCCGCGACGCTGGCAAACACATCGCCGACGCGCCGCGTCTTCTCATCGGGGGCTACGTCTTCGTAACCGAAGGATACCGTGTCGTTCATGGGCACAGCCCTAGCCGCGCCTTGTGGCGGGGGCAAACCGAACCTAGCTGTTTGTCGGTACCAAAAGAACGTCATCCCAGCGCAGGCTGGAATCTTTCGCGGAAAGGGTGGCCCGCCCGCCCCCGGGGATATCCCACCCGCGCCGCGTGACGTTGGTAGCGTAGCTTGAAGGACCCCATGCCCGAACTGCCCGAAGTCGAAACCACCGTCCGTGGCCTTGCTCCCGTCCTGCAGGGCCAGCGGCTGACCCGCGTGATTGCCAATCGTCCCGACCTGCGCCGGGCGATGCCGGTCGATCTGGGCCAGCGGCTGACCGGGGCGACGGTCACCGGCCTGTCGCGTCGCGCCAAATACGGCCTGATCGATACCGATCGCGGCGACAGCTTCATCTTTCATCTCGGCATGTCGGGGCGCTGGCGGGTCGATCCAGAGGAGGCGTTGGCGCACGACCACCTCGTGCTGGAAACGGCGGCGGGTCGGCAGGTGGTGCTGAACGATCCGCGCCGCTTCGGATCGGTCGACCTGCTGCCGACCGCCGAGGTCGCCGCGTGGCCGCCGTTCATGGCGTGGGGGCCGGAGCCGCTGGGGCCGGACTTTACGGCGGAGCATCTCGAGCGCCGATTCGCCGGCCGCATCGCACCGGTGAAGCTGCTGCTGCTCGACCAGCGGATCGTCGCGGGACTCGGCAATATCTATGTCTGCGAGGCGCTGAACGTCGCGCGAATCGCCCCGACCCGCCCCGCCGGGCAGATCGCACCAGAGCGACTCGCCGCGCTGGTCGACGCGACTCGCGCGGTGCTGCTCTCGGCGATCGAGGCGGGGGGATCGACCCTGCGCGACTATGCCCGGCCGGACGGCGAGCTGGGCTATTTTTCCAAGCAGTTCCGGGTATATGGCCGGGAGGGAGAGGCCTGCCCCTGCGGCGGTGTCGTCGAGCGGCGGGTCGATGGCGGGCGCTCGACCTTCTGGTGCCGGACATGCCAGCGATAGTTGACCGGAACGCGATGAGCGTTTAAGGGGCGCACCTTCTCCGGTCGGGATCTGCTCGATCGGCATCAATCATTTGCGAGAGTCGAGGACGGCATGGCGAATACGCCACAGGCGAAGAAGCGTATCCGGCGCAATGCGCGTCGTGCGGAAATCAATGGTGCGCGCGTCGGCCGCATCCGTACCTTCGTAAAGAAGGTCGAAGCAGCGATCGTCGCCGGCGACCGCGAAGCGGCCACCACCGCGCTGTCGAACGTGCAGCCGGAACTGGCCCGTGGCGTCGCCAAGGGCGTGCTGCACAAGAACACCGCGAGCCGCAAGTTCGCCCGCCTGACCAAGGCTGTCGGCGCGATCGCCTGATCGCCTGACGTCTTTGACGGGATGCAGGATACCCCGTCGGCCACCGTGCCGGCGGGGTTTGTTGCGTCTGCCCCATGCCGGTCGGGGTGGTATCGGTCCGGTACGGAACGCGACGAATTTGGTTCCCGTGAACGCCGTCGAATCAACCCGTTGGGAAATGGCGGAAATCCGCGGATTCCCGCAATGTGTCGGCGTTCTTGCTACCTAAGATATTGATAAGAAACGCGAAAAAAGAAATTCGACGCATTTCTGCGGGACAGGGCCTGTCAACCGTCTTTATTTCGGTTTGATGACTTGATCGATCGGCATTCCGCTTCCTAAACAGCACTCCCCGACGCACTCGTGGCGATCCGGGGCCCGCGCGAATCTTCGCGTGCGACCGACGCCCCGGCGTGGTCGAGGGGGGATTTTTAAACGGCGGACCAAGGCAGTCGGGAAGCGTGCTTTCCGGCGCAGGAGATATTTTGTCAGTGACGATACCGGTGGATCATGAACAGGTGGAGGTAGCGGCGGCCTGGGCCCGCGTGCGCCAGAACCTGCGCGTGTCCGCCGGACAGCGCCTGTTCGACCGCTGGTTGAAGCCGATGGAGCTGGTCGCCCCCGAAGGCGACGGGATCGTCCGCCTGACGCTGCCATCGGCCTTCATGACCGATTGGGTCCGCAACCATTATGCCGACCGGCTGGCGCATGAATTCCGCATCCACCTGCCCCAGGTCCGTGACGTCCTAGTCGAAACCGCAACCGCCTTGCCCACCCGAATCGTTCCCCCCGCGCCACTGTTCGATTCGGCACCGGTCGATGCGCCGTTGCCGCTGATGGCCGCCGCGCCCGCGCCGGTACCTGCCGTGCCGCAGCGCGCGCCTGCCGAGCGCCCGGCGTTCGACCCGCGTTATCGATTCGACCGGTTCGTGGTCGCCCCGTCGAATCGCGTGGCGTTCAACGCGGCGAAGGCGCTGGCCGAACCGGGCGTGCCGCGCTTCAGCCCGCTGTTCCTCCACAGCGCCACGGGTCTCGGCAAGACGCACCTGATGCACGCCATCGGCCATGCGTTCCTCGAGGCCGATCCGACGGCGAGCGCGGTCTATCTGCCGGCCGAGCGGTTCATGTTCGAATTCGTCGCGGCGATGCGCGCGCGCGACACGCACAGCTTCAAGGCCCGGCTGCGCGGCGTCGACCTGCTGATGATCGACGACTTGCAGTTCGTCGTGGGCAAGGATGCGACGCAGGAGGAATGCCTCCATACGATCAACGCGTTCATGGATGCCGGCAAGCGGGTGGTGATCGCCTGCGACCGGTCGCCGGCATTGCTCGACGGGATCGATCCCCGGCTGCTGTCGCGTCTGGGCGGCGGTCTGGTCGCCGACATCAAGACGCCCGAGAACGAGCTGCGCCACGAAATCCTGGCCGCGAAGCTCGCCGAGGTGCCGGGCACGCCGGTGCCAGAGGATGTGATCGACCTGCTCGCCGGGCGGATTCGCGGCAGCGTGCGCGAGCTGGAAGGGGCGCTGAATCGCCTCGTCGCCTATGCCTCACTGACCGGCGAGACGATCGACATGGCGTTTGCCCATGCGACGCTGGGCGAGATGCTGGCCGGGCCGGCGAAGCGCGTCACCATCGACGACATCCAGCGCGCGGTGTCGGCGCATTTCGAGGTGAAGCAGCTCGACCTCGTCTCGGCCCGCCGGGCGCAGGTAATCGCGCGGCCGCGGCAGGTGGCGATGTACCTCGCCAAGCGGCTGACGACCCGCTCGCTGCCCGAGATCGGCCGCAAGTTCGGCAACCGCGACCATTCGACGGTGATCCACGCCGTCCGCCGGATCGAGGAACTGCGCGGGGTCGACCGCGAGATCGACAGCGCGGTGCGCACGCTGATGCGCTCGCTCGAAGGCTGAGGCCGCTTACTCTACCGCCGTTTGCCTAAGGCCTGTCGAGAAGACACTGCCCCAAACTGCGCGTTCTCGACGGACGCATCTCAACAAGCTCGAAGCTGCTCGAACCGAACGGGTTGGGTGGGATAGAGTAGAGACCCCCACCTGAAACTCCTTCCCGTTTGCTTCGAGCGCGGTTCGAGCCTGTCGAGAACCGTAGTCGAGAAGGGGTTGCCCCAACGACCAGCTTCGCGAGGGATGCTGCTCGAACCGAATGAGGCGGGACGGAGGTAAGGAAGTCCTACCCCCGTTACACCGATCTTACGTGATGACGTCCGGCTCGTTGCGACCCGTATGCTGCCGGATCGACGCGACCGTCTCTGCCGCCGCCACCAGAGGCGCCAGTGCATCGCTGGTCTGCTGCGCGAGATCGCCGTCCGCCGGTTCATAGCGTTCGATATAGACGCGCAGCGTCGCACCCTGCGTACCGGTGCCCGACAGGCGAAACACGATGCGCGAGCCATCGGCGAACAGGATGCGGATGCCCTGCTTGCGGCTGACCGATCCGTCGGTGCTGTCGTGATAGGCGAAGTCGTCGGCCTCGGACACGGTCAGCGCGCCGATCGTCGTGCCGGGCAGCGTCGACAGGCGGTCGCGCAGCGACGTCATCAGCGCGTCGGCACCGGCCTGTTCGACCCCCTCATAATCATGGCGCGCATAATAGTTGCGGCCATAACGCGCCCAATGGTCGGCCATGATCTCCGCCACCGGCTGACGCCGCATGGCGAGGATGTTGAGCCACAACAGCACCGCCCACAGACCATCCTTTTCGCGGACATGGTTCGATCCGGTGCCTGCGCTTTCCTCGCCACAGATGGTGACGAGGCCGGCGTCGAGCAGATTGCCAAAGAACTTCCAGCCAGTCGGCGTCTCGTACAGCGGCACGTTCAGCGCCTGCGCGACGCGGTCGGCGGCGGCGGAGGTCGGCATCGAGCGGGCGATGCCGGCGATGCCGTCCTTGTATGCCGGCGCGAGATGGGCGTTGGCGGCCAGTACGGCGAGCGAGTCGGACGGGGTGACGAAGATGCCGCGCCCGATGATGAGGTTGCGGTCGCCGTCGCCGTCCGACGCCGCGCCGAAATCGGGGGCGTTCTCGCCCATCATCCGCTCGTACAGTTCGTGGGCGTGGACGAGGTTGGGGTCGGGATGGTGGCCGCCGAAGTCGGGCAGGGGGGTGCCGTTGACGACGGTGCCGGCCGGTGCGCCCAGACGACGCTCGAGGATCTCGGTCGCGTACGGCCCGGTGACCGCGCTCATCGCGTCGAACGACAGGCGGAAGCCGCCGGCGATCAGGTCGCGGATCGCGGCGAAGTCGAACAGCCCTTCCATGCATTCGGCATAGGCGGCTACGGGGTCGATCACCTCGACCGTCATGCCGTCGACGGTCGTCTCGCCGAGCGTGTCGAGGTCGATATCGGTCACGTCGCTGATGACGTAAGCGTCGATTTCCAACGTGCGGGCATAGAGCGCGTCGGTGAAGGTTTCCGGCGCCGGGCCGCCGTTCGAGACGTTGTACTTGATGCCGAAATCCTCGTCCGGGCCGCCGGGATTGTGGCTGGCCGACAGGACGAGGCCGCCGATCGCGCCGCGGGTGCGGATGACGTTGGAAGCCGCCGGGGTCGACAGGATGCCGCCTTGCCCGACGATGGCGCGGGCAAAGCCGTTGGCGGCAGCCATGCGGATCGCGGTCTGGATGACTTCGCGGTTCAGATAGCGACCGTCGCCGCCGATCACCAAGGTCGCGCCGTCCTTGCCCTCCACCACGTCGAACACCGACTGGATGAAGTTCTCGGCATAATGCGGCTGCTGGAACACCCGCACCTTCTTGCGCAGGCCCGAGGTGCCGGGCTTCTGGTCGGTGAAGGGCTTGGTTTCGACGGTGCTGGTCACGAACGGCTTCCCCTGTGGTGGGTGTTGCCGCACGCATAAGGTGGCGAAGGTGTCGC
>CAJYRU010000310.1 GCA_913777295.1 uncultured Sphingomonas sp.
TCGGCGATGCTCGATTTGCCGGCGAGCGGGATCGACACCGTTTCGACCGCCTGGTCGTCGTCGAGGCTGGCCAGCACCATGCGGTGCAGCGCTTCGGTTTCGGTCATGGCATCGGTCGGGTCGGTAGGGGTCGGCAAGTTCATCAGCTTTCAGGGGCCTGTGCGCCGGACCGGTCGGGCGGAATTGCCCGAAGGTGCCAGGCAGGATCGGCGGCGCGGATCGCGGTCGCCGACGTCGGATCGGGACGGAAGCGCAAACGGACCAGTGCCGGCAAACTCCACATCGTCCATCGTTTCGCCTGGCCTGCGGGCCGCGCATGGCGCCGCAACCAACCCATCGCAGGACTAGCGAGGGCTCGACCATCATAGCCCGGACGGGCGATTACCGCAATCGCCACCGTCCGCGCGATCCCGCGCCAGTCGCGCCAGCGGTGAAACTCGGCCAGATTGTCCGCCCCCATCAACCAGATGAAGCGATGCTGCGGGTACAGCCGCACCAGTTTGCGCAACGTGTCGACGGTATAGCGCGTGCCCAGCCGCCGTTCGATCGCGGTCGGGCGGATCGGTGCATGGCGCGCGATCTGCTGTGCGGAGGCGAGCCGCGCGGGCAACGGCGCCATGCCGGCGGCGGGCTTCAGCGGGTTGCCCGGCGACACCAGCCACCACACTTCGTCCAGCGCCAGCGCACGCTTCGCCGCCAGCGACACCTGCCGATGCCCCTTGTGTGCGGGATTGAACGATCCGCCGAGCAGGCCGATGCGACTCATGCGTGCCAATCCTCCCGGTCGTGCCGGATGCGCAGGATTTCCACCTTGTGGGTGGTGGCGCGATACAACAGGAGGTACGGTGTGCCGCGCACGCGCCACTTACGCGCCGCGCCCGACAGGATCGCTGCACCTGCTACCGGATGCTCCCGCAGGAATGCCCCGGCTCCCTCGATCGCATCGATGACCCGATCCGCCAGCGTAACATCGATCGCCGTCAGATGATCGTCGATCCGTTCGAGGTCCGCGCGGGCCGAACCCGCCCATTCGATGTCGATCATTCGCTGCGCAGGCGCGTCCGTCGTTCCCGCAATTGGGCAAAGACCACATCGTGCGGGATCAGATCGCCCCGATCCGCCGCATCGATGCCGACTTGCACGAACGCTGCCAGTTCCTCCTCGGCCCGCACAGCTCGGCGCAGGGCATCGGCGGCGAATTCATCCCGCGAAATGCCCCGCGCCGCTGCCAGGCGGCTGATCGCATCGTCGGTGACGGCGTCGACTGCCGTGGTGATCGGTCGCATCTCCATGCCCACAACCTATGCCCCGCCGGCGCTACCATCAAGGCCGGGTCTGGCCCGACCCACGCACGATCCACTTGTACGTCGTCAGCCCTTCCAGTGCGACCGGTCCGCGCGCGTGCAGCCGCCCCGTCGCGATGCCGATCTCGGCACCCAGCCCGAATTCGCCACCATCGGCGAACTGCGTGGAAGCGTTCCACATCACGATCGCCGAATCGACCCGCGCCAGGAAATGCTCGGCGGTCGCCGCATCGCCGGTGATGATCGCGTCGGTATGGTGCGACCCATGCGCGCCGATATGCGCGATCGCTTCGTCGACGCCGTCGACCAGTTTCACCGACAGGATCGCATCGAGATATTCGGTGTCCCAGTCGTCGGCATTCGCCGCCAGTATGTCGGCGTGCAGCGCCTGCACCTCGGCATCGCCGCGCAATTCGCACCCGGCGGCGATCAGCCCGGTCAGGATCGGCAGCGGATCGGCATAGCCACGGTCGATCAGCAGCGTCTCGGTCGCGCCGCACACGCCGGTGCGCCGGAGCTTCGCATTGACCACCACCGCCTCGGCCATCGACGGATCGGCGGCGCGGTCGACATAGCTGTGATTCAAGCCGTCGAGATGGGCCAGCACCGGCACCCGCGCCTCGGCCTGTACCCGTGCGACCAGGCTCTTGCCGCCACGCGGGACGATCAGGTCGATCATGCCCTCCGCCGCCAGCATCGCGCCGACCGCCGCCCGATCGGTCGTCTGGATCAGCTGCACCGCGCCCTCGGGCAGGCCGGCGCTCGACAGCCCGCGCGCCATCGCGGCGTGGATCGCACGATTGCTGTGGATCGCCTCGCTCCCCCCGCGCAGGATTGCCGCATTGCCCGCCATCACCGCCAGCGCGCCGGCATCGGCGGTGACGTTGGGGCGGCTTTCGTAGATGATGCCGATGACCCCGATCGGTACCCGAACGCGGCTC
Organism: uncultured Sphingomonas sp.; assembly: GCA_913777295.1. Lineage (GTDB taxonomy): Bacteria > Pseudomonadota > Alphaproteobacteria > Sphingomonadales > Sphingomonadaceae > Sphingomonas. Next base: position 2,246 of record CAJYRU010000310.1, read on the forward strand.
AGCGTCAGCCCGTTGGGCCGCTCGCTCCGATCGATCACGTCGCCGACCGGATCGGGCAGCGCCGCCACCGCCTCGACCCCCGCCGCCATCGCCTCCAGCCGGGCGGGATCGAGCCGCAACCGGTCGAGCATCGCCCCCGACAGGCCGTTCGTCTCCGCGGTGGCAATGTCCTGCGCATTGGCGGTAAGGATCGCATCGCCATCCGCCCGGATGGCGGCGGCGGCGGCGCGCAGCGCGGCGGCCTTTGCAGCGGTTGGCGTCACGGCCAGCGCTTGTGCTGCGGTGCGGGCGGACCGGCCCAATGCGACCAGGAAAGAGGGCGAAACGGCGTCAGCAGTCATGCGGGCGTCATCGCCCAAGCTGGCCACGAGGTCCAGCATTGTTCGCCCCACAAAAAAGGGGGCGGCCCATATGGACCGCCCCCCGATGTGTCGCGAAACCCCGATCAGAAGGTAACGCGTGCGCCCGCATAGAAGGAGCGGCCGTCGATCGAGTAGATGCCGCTGCCCGAACCGGTGCCGGTCAGGCCATAGGGCGGCAGCGTATCGAGAATGTTGTCGATACCCGCGAACAGGCGGAAACGATCGCTCGCCCGGACACCCAGCTGGATGTTGTGGTAGAAGGTGCTGGGATACCATTTGAACGGGAAGGCGTCCGCGTTGGTTGGCTGGCGACCCTGCCACGAGAACTGCGTTTCCCATGCACCGACCGTCATCTTGTCGATGAAGCGAACGTCGTAGCCGAAGTCGAAATTCTTGTAGCGGACGTCGAAGCTGTAATTAGCCTGCCACTGGGGATCGCCCAGCGTGCCGTGCAGACGGGTCGAGCGCGTCGGTTCGTTGATGAACAGGTACGATTCGCGCTTCTGCAGCCAGCTGAGCAGCAGTCGCGTCGAAATGTTGAAGTCCCCGATCTCGCGACGATAGCCGAGTTCGACGTCGATGCCCGAGGTCTTGAGCATCGCATAGTTGAACGGCTGGTTCAGGAAGCCCGGACCGGTGACGGCAAGCTGCGAATTCGATGCAGCGACCCCGTCGAGGGTCCGGCCGTTCTGGCCGGCAAAGGTATAGTCGCCGATCGTACCCGGT
>CAJYRU010000311.1 GCA_913777295.1 uncultured Sphingomonas sp.
TCGAGGCGCAGGGCTTTGCCGGGCGGATCGTCGCGCTGTCGCGGCGCGGGCTGCTGCCGCATCGCCACGCGCCGGCCACGCCGCCCGCGCAGCCGCTGACCGAGCGTCCGCGCCCGCCGCTGTCGGCGCTGGTCCGATCGGTACGGACGCGGGGAGAGGCGATCGGCTGGCGCAGCGCGATCGACGAACTGCGGCCCTTTACCCAGGGCATCTGGGCTGCGGCAGAGCCGGCCGAGCGTCGCCGCTTCCTGCGCCATGTGCGGCCATGGTGGGACATTCACCGCCATCGCCTGGCCCCGGCCGTTGCCGACCGGATCGACGCGATGGTGGCAAGCGGGCGGCTGACGCTGCTGGCAGGCAAGAGCTGCGACGCATGGCCGGTCGCGGACGGCGTCGAGGTGGAATGGCGGCCGCGTGGGGAGGCGGCGCTCCGTCAGATCCATGCGACGCGCGTCATCTCCTGCATCGGGCCACAGGGCGACGTTACCCGCACCGACGACCCGCTGCTGGCCGCGCTGGTTGCGGGTGGGCGTATCCGGCCCGACGGCGAACATCTGGGGATCGATGTCGAGAGTACCGGGCGGGTGCTGCACGACGATGGCGGGAGCGATGACCGGCTGTTCGCCATCGGGCCGATGACGCGCGGTGCGTTCTGGGAGATCGTTGCGGTGCCCGACCTGCGGCGACAGGTGTGGGACGTCGCGCGCTACCTGTCGAACGCGCATTGGGTCGGCGGCGAGGGCCTGTAACGCCGTGTTGGGCCGATCGTAGAAATGCTTCGTTGTAGGCGAAGGTCCGCCACCCGAAGTGTTCGCACATGCAAAAATCCTTGAAGATGCTGCCGTCGTTCGGCATTCAGGTCGCGATCGGCATGGCCGCGGGCGTCGCGCTGGGCCTGATCGCGGCGCAGGCTGGTGGCGCGGACGGGCCGATTGGCGCCGCGCTGCACACCGTCGGACAGATTTTCGTGCAATTGCTGAAGGTGCTGGTCCCGGCGCTGGTATTCACCGCCATCGTCGGGTCGATCGCGGCATTGCGCGACCTGCCCAATGCCGCGCGGCTGGTCGGGCAGACATTGTTGTGGTTCGCTATCACCGCGCTGATCGCGGTGTCGATCGGTATCGTCCTCGCGCTGACGCTCCAGCCCGGCCTGCACAGCGCGGTGCCGCTGGCGAACGCGGCACAGCCGGGGACGGTGGGCAGCTGGCTCGATTTCCTGAAGGGGCTGGTGCCGGCCAACCTGCTCGGGCTTAGCGCATCGACCAAGCTCGCGGACGGCGGGGCGACGACGACGCTCGGTTTCAACATCCTGCAGATCATTGTGGTCGCCATCGCGGTCGGCGCGGCGGCGGTGCGGGTGGGGGAGGCGGGGGCGCCATTCCTCGCCTTCAATACCTCTGCGCTGATAATCCTGCGCCGCTTGCTGCGCTGGGTGATCGCGCTGACGCCGATCGGTTCGGCGGCGCTGATCGGGGATGCGATCGTCCGCTATGGATGGGGGACGCTGTCGTCGCTCGGCGCCTTTGCCGCGACGGTGTATATTGGCCTCGGGATCGTGCTGTTCGTGGTCTATCCGACGCTGCTGATCCTGCACCGCGTCCCGCCCCTGTGGTTCTTTCGCCGGGCATGGCCCGCGATCCAGCTGGGCTTCGTCACCCGATCGTCGGTCGGCACGCTGCCGGTGACGCAGGAGCGGACCGAACAGGCGCTGGGTGTGCCCGCTGCCTATGCCGCCTTTGCCGTGCCGCTGGGGTCGACGACCAAGATGGACGGGTGCGCCGCCATCTATCCGGCGGTGTCGGCGATCTTCGTCGCGCAGTTCTTCGGCCTGCCGCTGGGGGCGGCCGATTATGCGCTGATCGTGATGGTATCGGTGCTGGGATCGGCAGCGACCGCCGGGCTGACCGGGGCGACGGTCATGCTGACGCTGACGCTGACCACGCTCGGCTTGCCGCTGGAGGGGGCCGGGCTGCTGTTGGCGATCGACCCGATCCTCGACATGGGCCGCACCGCCGTCAACGTCGCGGGGCAGATGCTGGTGCCGACCATCGTCGCCAAGCGCGAGGGGCTGCTCGCCGCGCCCGACGAGGCTCCGGCGGAAGTTGCGTTAGGGTAGCAGCAGCGAGGCGTCGCCATAGGAATAGAAGCGATATTCCCGGGCGATGGCATGGGCATAGGCCGCCAGCATCCGCTCGCGCCCCATCAGCGCCGAAACCAGCATGAACAGCGTCGATTTGGGCAGGTGGAAATTGGTCATCAGCCCGTCGATACCCCGGAATCGATAGCCCGGCGTGATGAAGATCGCGGTATCGCCCTCGAACGGCTGGACCTGTCCGGCGTCATCCGTCGCGCTTTCGATCAGGCGCAGGCTGGTGGTGCCGACCGCGATCACCCGGCCGCCGGCGGCGCGCACCGCATTCAGCCGGTCGGCGGTCGCCGCGTCGATCCGGCCCCATTCGGCGTGCATCTGGTGGTCGTCGGTGTCGTCGGCCTTGACCGGCAGGAAGGTGCCCGCCCCGACGTGCAGCGTCAGCGTGGCATGGCCGATTCCCGCCGTCTCCAGCGCCGCCATCAGTTCGGGCGTGAAGTGCAATGCGGCGGTGGGGGCTGCGACCGCGCCGGCTTCACGCGCGAACAGCGTCTGATAATCCTCGGCATCGCGGGCGTCCGCGCCGCCGCGCTTCGACGCGATATAGGGCGGCAGCGGCATCCGCCCGGCACGCTCCAGCAGCAGTTCGACCGGCTCGTCACCGGAAAAGTCCAACGCGAAGCTGCCATCCGCGCCCTTGTCGCCGGCAGTCGCGGTTACGCCGGCGCCGAAATCAATCGTGTCGCCGTCGCGCAGCCGTCGTCCGTTGCGCACGAACGCCCGCCAGCGGCGCGGGCCTTCGCGCTTGTGCAGCGTCGCGCCGATCGACGCATCGCCGCGCCGGCCCTCCAGTTGCGCCGGGATCACCCGCGTATCGTTGAAGACGAGCAGGTCGCCCGGGCGCAGGCAGGACGGCAGGTCGCGGACGCCCCTGTCGAGCGTCCGATCGCCATCCAGCACCAGCATCCGCGCCGCGTCGCGCGGTGCGGCGGGGCGCAGCGCGATCCGGTCGGTCGGCAGTTCGAAGTCGAACAGGTCGACGTGCATCAGCAGGAAACCGCCGTTTAGCGGGCGCGGGCCGGCTGCGGACGCTTGGCCGCCGGTGCGGGCTTGCGCGGCATCGTCGCCGGCAGCGGTGCCACGGCTTCGGGCAGCGGGGCGGGCGCCGCGGCCTGGTACGGCGGCGGGTTGTCGCTGGCGATATAGGCGTGGACGATGCGCGACGGATTCGCGGGCGGCTCGCCCCGCTCGATCGTGTCGACATATTGCATACCGTCGATCACCCGGCCGAAGACGGTGTATTTCTTGTCCAGTGCCAGCTTGGGCGCCAGCATGATGTAGAACTGGCTGTTGGCGCTGTTTTCGTCGGCCGCGCGCGCTGCTGCTACGGCACCGCGCACATGGGGAAGGTAGTTGAACTCCTTTTCCACGTTCGGCAGCTTCGATCCGCCGGTGCCGTCGCCATCGGGATCGCCGCCCTGCGCCATGAAGCCGTCGATCACCCGGTGGAAGGTGAGGCCGTCATAGAATTTCTCGCGGGTCAGCGTCTTGATCCGCGCGACCATCTTCGGTGCAACATCGGGACGCAGCCAGATCGTCACCCGCCCGCCGGTCGACAGGTCGAGGATCCACAGATTGCGGGTATCGGTGGTCGACGGCGGCGGTTCGCGGCCGGGAACGTCGATGACCTGTGCCAGCGCGGGCAGGGCGAAGAACGAGGCGATGACAGCGAGCAAAAGGGCAAGACGACGCATGAACTTCCCGAAACGCGCGAGGAAACCAAAAGGCATGAGGCCAGCCGCATAGACCATGTCATCGCTTGCGCCAATCTGAACATGACGCGCGCCGGCAGCGGGAATTGGGCAAAAGGGATTGGCAAACGACCGAACGCCCGGCTATCACCCGTGCGACTGGACGGAAAACCGATCGGTCCGGCGTCGCTTCCCAAGAAGGCGACCGGAGAGGGGCAGGGCGCGAAACGCGCCCGACGACAAGGGCTGTTGAATGGCGACTGACGAA
>CAJYRU010000312.1 GCA_913777295.1 uncultured Sphingomonas sp.
CGATACCGGCTTCTTCTATGTCACCAAGAAGAACCCGCGCAACCAGACCGAGAAGCTGACCTTCCGTAAGTATGACCCGGTCGTGCGCAAGCATGTCGAGTTCAAGGAAGCGAAGATCAAGTAAGCGCTTGCCGGCCCCGAGCAGGGCCGGTCGTTTACCGCGGAAACCCGCCGGGGGCCGATGGGCCGCCGGCGGGTTTTGCGTTGTGGGGCCGGGTGGGTCGCCGGCCTCTTTCGGCTCTGCGCAAGGTTCGTCCTTCCCGCGGAGGCGGGTATCCATAGCCGCTACCATTTCGGCAGGAGTATCGACGCCAGCGGATATGGACTCCCGCCTTCGCGGGAGTGACGAAGAGAGTGGGTCGCACCCAAAGCCGCAATGTCGCCTACCCCCGCAGGTCCCGCCCCGGATCGCGATCGGCATTGAACGCATCGACGGCGGCGTCATGACCCGACCCGTTGCTCAGGAATACCAGCGCCATAAGCGCGCCGCCCAGCATCACCGATCCGCCGACCCCGCCGATGGTCGCGGCGGCGATGATCCAGTTCATCGACCCGATCCACAACCAGATGCCGCCGAGCGCCACCAGCGCGGCCGCGGCCGACACGCCGGCCATGATCTTCAGCAGCCAGCGAAAGCGGCTCCACGCGAACGCGGCATAGTCGGGATTGTCCAGATCGTTCGCCATGGCTTTTCAATGGGGCCGAAGCGTGAGATTCTCAAGGCGTTGGACGCGATGCGGGAGCGAACCGCCGCGCCGGGAAGAAGGAGAGGGCGATGACGATCGCAGCGATTTCGGGCGGACGCGATGTGGTGTCGGTGGGCGCGGACATGCCGGTGCGGGACGTGGTGGCGTTGCTGACGCAGCACCGGATCGGCGCGGTGCCGGTGCTGGTCGAGGGCAAGGTCGCCGGCATATTTTCCGAACGCGACGTCGTCCATGCGCTGGTCGAGGTCGGCGCGGGCGTGCTGGACATGGGCGTGGGCGAACGGATGAGCAGTCCGGTCGTCACCGTGCCGCCGACGGCGTCGATCCTGGGCGCGCTGTCGCTGATGACGCAGCGGCGCATCCGCCATCTGCCGGTGGTCGAGGGGGACGTGCTGGTCGGGTTCGTGTCGATCGGCGACCTCGTCAAGCACCGCATCGACGGGATCGAGGTGGAGGCGAATGCGATGCGCGCCTATATCCAGCAGGCGTGAGCGGCGTTGACCGGCGGTTAAGGCGACCGCGATAGAGCGGCACCATGGCTTCTCCCTCGCTCGCCGAGCATCTCAACTGGCACGTCAAGCAGCGGCTGCATCGCCGGCTGGCGCGGCGGGTGCTGGATACGCCGCCCATCGCCGGGCGCGACGATGGCGTCATCCTGTTCTCGATGATCGGGACGGCGGTCCTGCTGCCCTATCTGGTTGCGGTCAAGTCGCTCGCCCAGCGGCTGTCGCGCGGGCGGGTGGTGATCCTCGATGACGGGACGCTGACTGCCGACGACAAGGCGGTGCTGGCGCATCACCTGAACGATCCGCGGATCATCCCGATCGACGATGTCGATACCGGGCCGTGCCCGCGGGGGGGAACGTGGGAGCGGTTGCTGACCATCCTCGACCTGCGCACCGATGCTTATGTAATCCAGGTCGATTCGGACACGGTCACGCTCGGCGATCTGGCCGAGGTGCGGGCGGCGATCGATGCCGGCCGGGACTTCACGTTGCGTGGAGAGGCGGGCGTGGAGATTCGTACCGCGTCGCACATCGCGCGAGAGCGTGCCGGGGTCGATCCGCGCGCGCCGGGGCTGCATGTGCAGGACGCTGCGGAGGCGGCAATCGGTACGGTCGAACTGGCTCGGCCCGGTGAGCTTCACTATGTGCGGGGCTGTTCGGGCTTTGCCGGTTTTGCGCCGGGCGGACCGGGGCGGGACCTTGCCGAAGGTTTTTCCCGGGCGATGGACGCCGCGATCGGCCGGGACCGCTGGTCGCGCTGGGGCAGCGAGCAGGTGACGTCGAACTTCGTTGTCGCCAATGGGCATGACCCGCTGCTGCTGCCCTATGATCGCTATCTCAATTTCTGGAACGCGGCGCTGTTCGGCCGGTCGCGCTTTGCGACCGACCCGGCCTTTGTCCACTTCATCGGCACCTATCGCTTCCATGGCGATGCCTATCTGGCGGCGACCCGCACGGCGATCGACCGGCTGGGATAGGGCGTCGGGTCAGGACCGCCGCAGCATCGCCCAGGCGTCGAGCACCGCGCTGCGGGCGAAGATCCACAGGCTGCCGGCATAGACCGTGCCGCCGACCGCCACCGACAGCGCGAGCATCGGCACCGGCGACAGCGGTCCCGCCAGATGGGCCGCCAGCGTCACTGCCCCCGCCATCGCCGCACCCGCCCCGAAGGCCGGCGCGACCGCCTGTGCAAAGGCGCCGGCCGACAGTCCGATCACCGGCAATGCCCGCGCCGCGACGATCGCCAGCAACAGCGGATGCGCGACGATCCACGCGCCCGCTACGCCCGCGATCCCGAAGCGGGCGCCGATCAGAAAGGCGATGGGCAGCACGATCGCGCCGATCGCGGTCGTGCCTGCCGTGGTGCCTGGCCTGCCTAGCGCATCGACCGCCGGGGGGAACAATGCCTGCAAGGTCATGAATGGCATGGCGATCCCGAGCAGCGTGACCAGCGGGGCGGCCTCCGACCATTTCGGCCCCAGCGCGATTGCCACCGCCGGCCGCGCGGTGACCGCCAGTCCGATGAAGAACGGCACCGCGACCAGCATCAGCACCCGCACCGACCGCACGAACCCCTGTGCCACCGCCGCCGGATCGTCGCGCATCCGGGCATAGGCGGAGAAGGCGACTTCGTTGATCGGCGGCACGACCTTGTTGGTGAAGATCTGGGTGAGGAACAATGCGGTCGTATAGACACCGACCGCATGGGCATCGAACCAGCGTCCGGCGACCAGGATGTCGGCCTGGCTCTGCGCAAAGCTCAGCAGGCTCGCCCCGGCGACGATCCCGCCATAGCGCGCAAGATGGCCTGCGCCCCGGAAATCGAAGGTCGGCCACATCCACGCCCGGGCCGCGATCATCAGCCCGATCGCGCGGGTGGCGAACAGCGTCGCGGGTGCCAGGACCAGCGTCCATACGCCAAGGCCGGCATAGGCCCCGCCGATCGCGGCCAGTGCGCCGGCCAACGACGACAACAGGTTGACCTGCGCCTGCCGATGGAAATCCATCCGCCGGGCCAGCAGGGCATAGGCGAACGAACTGAACGGGGTGGTCAGGTACAGCAGCGCCTGCACCCGCAGCAGGTCGGCGACGAACGGCTCGCGGTAATAGGCGGCGGCCAGCGGGGCGAGCGCGAACTGCACGGCGCCGAGCAGTAGGTTCAGCGTCAGCAACATGCCGAACACCTGTCGCTGCTCCCGCACCGACGCCTCGCCATGCTGGATCAGCGCATTGGCGAGGCCATGACCGTTCAGCATGTTGAGGAGCAGTAGTACGACCCCGGTCATTGCGACCAGCCCATAGTCGCCCGGCGTCAGCAGCCGAATGACGAGAAAGGTCGACGCCCACGACACGATCTGCCCGACGATCTGGCTTCCCGAGCGCCAGATGACGGCCCGGCGCACCTGTTTGCGCAGCGATTCGGGCGGGGATGCGGTTGATTCGGCGGGGCTATCCATCGACCCACCTTGTAACCCCAGGCATTGAGAGGGCGTAAACCCGCAGATTTCCGCCAATCTGCAACTTTCTCGAAACAAAATTGCAAAAAGCCGTTGACGGTTCGGACGCCCCCCCGTAGAGGGCTGTTCACCGGACGGGGCGAGTTACTCGCTTCCATCTGAGACAGCGAGATGCAGGCGACGTGATCTGCCCTTCCTAAAGAGGGGTGGTGAGGCGACGCCGGTATTGTTGTCTAG